>JAZKHF010000176.1:0-3177 GCA_040385545.1 Pseudomonadota bacterium | reverse complement strand
CGCGCGGCCCCTATCGCTTCGTCAGCCACCCCAATTACCTCGTCGTCGCGGCGGAGCTGCTGATCCTGCCTTTGGTGTTCGGCCTGTGGCAGATCGCCTTGCTCTCCACCGCCCTTAACGCCGCGATCCTGACAATCCGCATCCGGGCCGAGAATGCGGCGCTCGGGCGTTAGCGCATCACCCCTCGTCATTCCCGCGAAAGCGGGAACCCAGCTAAACAAACCCCTTCCGTCATTCCCGCGAAAGCGGGAACGCAGCCCAACAAAACCCTGTCCGTCATTCCCGCGAAAGCGGGAACCCAGCCCAACAAACAACTCATGCCAACGGTGGAAACCCAAAACCCTCCGCCAGATCGCGCCAATCCGGATTACCGGCCTCGATCAGCTCAAGCTTCCAGTTACGCTCCCACTTCTTGATCCGTTTCTCGCGCATGATGGCGCTGTCCATCGTCGCATGCTGCTCGAACCAGACCAGCAGCTTGATTCCATGCTTGCGCGTAAAACCGGGGATCACGGCCTCGCGGTGCTGATGCATGCGCGCGATCAAATTTGAAGTGACGCCGACGTACAAAGTCCCATTGCGTTGGGACGCCAGCAAGTAGACTGTGGGTGAGAACTCACGCTGCATGAGTCTTTGTTTAGCTGGGTTCCCGCCTTCGCGGGAATGACGAAGTTAGGAACGTCCCTCCATGAAAATCCTCGCCGCCCTCGCCCTGCTCGCCGTCGCCGGTTGCGCGACCACACCCGCCGCGAGCCGCGACTTCTTCACCGATTTGTCCAGCCTGTGCGGCAAGTCCTTCGCCGGCCGCATCACCAGCCCGCCCGCCCCCGCCGACGCCGATTTCGCGGGCAAGGCAATGGTGATGCAGGTCCGGGAATGCAGCGCCGACACGATCCGCGTCCCGTTCCACGTCGCCGACGATTACAGCCGCACCTGGGTCATCACCCGTATCGCGAGCGGCCTGCGCCTCAAGCACGACCATCGCCACAAGGACGGCAGCGAGGACAAGGTCACCCAATATGGCGGCGATTCGGTGACGCCGGTCAGCGCCGCCCGGCAGGAATTCCCCGCCGACCAATTCACCAAGAATCTGCTGATCCGCGAAGGCAACACCGCCGGCGCCAACAACGTCTGGGCGGTCGAGGTCATTCCCGGCCGCACCTTCGCCTACGAACTCCGCCGCCCGGGAAGGTTCTTTCGGGTGGAGTTCGACCTGACCAGGCCGGTCCCAACGCCTCCCGCGCCGCGGGGTAGCCGCTAGTAATCGGCGCCTACTCAATTGTGCGCAATATGAGATAGTTAGTTTAAGGGTAAAGATCCGCGTTCGACCTCAAGCGATCATTACCTTTGATCTCCGGTTTCCCAAACATAGCCGATACTGGATGTACGGAACAGCTGCGCCCAGTAATCTGCAGCGCCGATCGTCGAAAGGTATTTTTCAACCATCGACGGCAACTTTGGATCGGCCATTAAGGCGTGTCGCTGGGCTTCGAGAAATGCATTTCTTTCGTTTACGATCGCTGCATAGCCAGCCTGTATTGCCACATTATATTCTGCGTTTTTTTGAAGCGGCGGAGCAGATGGAAAGGGTCGATATTCAATTTGATCCGAAGCGCGATCTTGCGGGCCACGCCGGGCGTCTTCCAAGACTTTCGCAAGCATCTCCTGAGTGTGCTTGACGCTGGCTAAAGTCTCAGCATCTTGCCTGCTAAGCCACTCTTCATGCTTCAATTTCAGGTGCGCACTTTCGAGAGCATGCTCAATTACAGTTTTTTCTGTTTTGAACGCTATTTTGGCAGCATCAAGTGCGCGGTCTATCGCTAGAGTCCTATCCACATAATTATTCAGGTCTGAAATGCCGTCGTTTATCGAAGTAAGTGTATCCGATAGTCGTGCCCAACCGCTTTTCTGAACTGGGACCGGCAGGACTCGCTTTCCGACACTTAACGCTAACCGGACTCGCCGAACCGCCTCGTGCGGTGTTGTGAAGACAATTTTTGCAGGAATTCTTAGGACCGTATAACCGAGGCTCTCAAAATATTGATCTCGAACCTTGTCGCGGGCGATGGCCTCGGGTGAAGAATGGTAGGCAGCCCCGTCGATCTCAAGAACGAGCCATCGATCTGCGAGGAAATCTACCCGGTAGCACCCTTCCTGAACCTGGAAGTCTAGCCGCAATCCGGTTCCTTTAAGCGCACCCGAGTCAGGTTTTAAATCATAGGCATCAATCATCGCTCGCAGGAATGCAGTTTCGGCGGGGGATTCGCAGTGAGCCTCGATAAAGCGCGGCCAATCAGGATCGGATGCTATTGCGCGGGTCTCAGTCCTGAATTGGGGTGTGGGTTTATTTGGATCGCGCCGAGGAATGAAATGCCAGATCACAAAGGCAACGATTATTAGTAGAACGATCCACATGATCTGGTTATCCTTCGTGGGACAGCAGTACCCGACGATTCATTCGCACGCCCGCCTTGGCTGGAATCAACATCAGCCTCCCAGCTATACGGACATTTGAACGCCCAGTTCAAATTGACTCATCCGCCCCTCCCCCACTCCCCGCTTGCGACTCTCCCCCGACGCGCCTATATCGCCCTCACTTCTCCTCGACATCGTCAAGACGTTGGGGCCGGGCCGGGATCGGTCCGGCAGCGAGAGGTGTTGATTTTCGAGGACGCCTGTTGACCGATATCGCCGCCATTTCGAAACTGATCGAGCCCGCCGTCACGGCGCTGGGGCTCGACCTGGTGCGCGTCGCGATGATCGGCGGGGCGAGCGACCCGACCTTGCAGGTAATGGCCGAGCGCCCCGACACCCGCCAGCTGACGATCGACGATTGCGCCGATCTGTCGCGCGCAATCTCGGAGATTTTCGACCCAATGGAAGAAGCCGGCAACGACCCGATCGACGGCGCCTATCGCCTGGAAGTGTCCTCCCCCGGGATCGACCGCCCGCTGACCCGCGCCCGCGATTATGCCGACTGGGCCGGTCATGAAGCGCGGATCAAGTTCGTCGAGCCGGTCGATGCCGCCAAGCAGGTCACCGGCGAGATCGTCGGGATCGACGGCGAGACCGTGTCGATCGACACCACCAAGGGCCGCCGCGATGTCGCCTTTGCCAATATCCATTCGGCCAAGCTGACCTTGACCGACAAGCTCATCAACGCCACCGCGCCGCTCA
>JAZKHF010000175.1:0-11441 GCA_040385545.1 Pseudomonadota bacterium | reverse complement strand
ACATCCAGCCGGAAGCCCCGCTTCGCGAGCAGCAGCTCGACAAGTTCGGCCGCGCCTACGCCACTGGCCGCCGCAAGGATGCGGTTGCCCGCGTCTGGCTCAAGCCGGGCAGCGGCAAGATCACCGTCAACGGCCGCGACCAGGAAGTGTATTTCGCGCGTCCGACGCTTCGCCTGGTGATCAACCAGCCGTTCGGAATCACCGAGCGTGCCGGCCAGTATGACATCATCGCCACCGTCAAGGGCGGCGGGCTGTCGGGCCAGGCCGGCGCGGTGCTTCACGGCATCGCCCAGGCGCTGACCCGCTACGAGCCGGTGCTCCGCACCACCGTCAAGCGCGCCGGTTTCCTGACCCGCGACAGCCGCGCGGTCGAGCGCAAGAAGTACGGCAAGGCCAAGGCGCGCAAGAGCTTCCAGTTCTCGAAGCGCTAAGTCTTCCATTCTCGAACACGAAGGGCGGTCGTCACGGGCCGCCCTTTTTGTTTACGCCTGCAAGGCGCATCGCTAGCACCCGCTGATTAATCGGGGAAATGTATGCGTCATCTGATTCTTGCTGCCACGATAGCAGTCGCCGCCGCGGCACCTGCCACCGCCCAGACTGCGATGGGCGAATGGCGCGGCACGCTCACGCCTGCGCCAGGCACCAATCTGCGGATCGCGATCCATATCCAAAAAGCGGAGGAAGGTCCCGGCCTCGTCGGGACACTCGACAGCCTGGATCAAGGCGCGATGGGGATCGCCCTTGGCGATATTGCACCGGCGGGCGACCGGCTGACCTTCACCGTCCCCTCGATCGGCGGCAAATATGACGGCAAATGGGCGGCGACGACGGGCAGCTGGGTGGGCACCTTTACTCAAGGTCCGTTGCCGATGGCGCTGACCTTGTCGGCCCACACGATGGCTCCTTCCACGCCGTTAGCCCTTCCCGCCAACTGGAAGATCGATCCGGCGACCGCGACGCCATTGCTGGACGCGCTGGTTACCGGTCGCGCGGGGATCAGTGCGGCCGCTGGGCTGGTCGATCGCAACCGGATCGACGTCCGCACCTCCACCGGTGCGAAGGCCGACGCGCTGTACGAGATCGGATCGATCACCAAGCTGTTCACCGCGCTCCTGCTTGCCGACATGGCCGCCAAGGGCGAGGTAAAGCTCGACGACCCCGTGGCGAAGTATCTTCCCGCCGGAACCCTTGCAGCGCATGGAAACCGCCCAATCACGTTGCGCGATCTTGCCGGTCATTACAGTGGCCTGTCGCGCCTGCCCGCCAACCTCAGCTTCAAGGACATGTCCGATCCTTATGCCGATTTTGACGAAGCGTCGCTGCTTTCTTTCCTGAAAGGCTGGACGCCCAGCCGCGCACCAGGCGCGATGTTCGAATATAGCAATCTCGGTGCAGGGCTGCTCGGCTATGCGCTCGGTCGAGCGGGCGGAAAGCCCTATGATCAGTTGCTTGGCGACCGCATTCTTCGACCGCTCGGCATGTCCGCCACGCGCGTTGCCATCGGCGCGGGCGAAGCCGTTCCGCATGGGGCCGATGGCAAGGCAGTGAAGCCGTGGAATCTGGGCGTCCTCGTCGCGGCGGGCGGCCTTCGTTCCTCGGCAGGCGACATGGCCAAATTCACCCGCGCGCTGATCGACCCGCCCGCACCGCTCAAGCCTGCGGTGGCCATGCTGCTGCGCGACGTGCGGCCGGGCGGCGGCACGCAGACCAAAATCGGACTTGGCTTGTTTACCCGTACCACCACCGCCGGGATGATCGCCTTTCACGATGGCGGCACCGGTGGATCGCGGTCCAGCCTGGTGATCGATCCGAAGCAAAAGCGCGGCGCGATCGTCCTGATCAACAGTGCCGCTGAGCCCGGTCCGGGTCCGCTATCATTGCACTTCGCCACCGGCCGACCGCTGCCGACCAAGCCCTGACTGATAAAGCTTGGCACGCCGCCACGGCCTGTTGCGGCGGATCCACCGCGGCCTGAAGCCGAATTTCAGGCAACGGCGCCTCGCACACCTACTTGCTTCTCGCACCGCGAACCGGCAAGCGAGGCCATGATGACCAAGATCGAGGCGATCCCCGCCCTGCTCGATGCGCTCGAGACCCTCTACGACCAGAACGTCGCCAATCTGCGATCCGCGCTGCAGGCCTTTGCCAGTGACGGCATTCGCCCCGATCCCAAAGCGCGCTCGGCCGGCGCGTTCGCCTATCCGGAACTGCGAATTGATTATGACCCGTCGGTGCCACCGGCTCCGTCGATGCGCGCCTTTGCCCGTCTCAGCGCGCCCGGCCGCTATGCCAGTTCGATCGCCCGGCCGCGCCTGTTCCGCGCCTATCTGACCGAGCAGCTCGAGCATCTTGTCCGCGACTATCCGGTCGAGATTTCAGTCGCGCATTCGGACAGCGAGATCGCTTACCCCTACGTCCTCGACGGCGGCGAGCTGGAACTTGGCGGCCTCAGCACCGCCGAGCTGTCGCGCTGGTTTCCCTCGACCGAACTGGCGCATATCGGCGACGAAGTGGCCGACGGCGAATATGATCTTGCTTATGCCGAAAGCCGCCCGCTTTCGTTGTTCGACGGCCCGCGCACCGATTTCAGCCTGGCCCGGCTGAAGCATTATTCAGGCACCCCGCCGGAAGATTTCCAGCATTTCATTCTGTTCACCAATTACGTCCGCTACGTCGACGAATTCGTGCGTTTTGCGATCGATACGTTGCGTCGCCCCAACAGTCCGTTCAAGAGCTTCTCGGTTCCTGGCGGCACGTTCGAGCGCGGCGATCTGGAAGATGCCGAGGCGCAGATTGCCGCCGGATCGTGGCGGCGTCATCAGATGCCGGCCTATCATCTTATGACTGAAAAGGGCGATGGCGTGACCTTGGTCAACATCGGCGTCGGCCCTTCCAACGCCAAGACCATCTGCGACCATATCGCGGTGTTAAGGCCGGAGGCTTGGTTGATGATCGGCCATTGTGGCGGGCTTCGATCGAGCCAGACGATCGGCGATTATGTCCTAGCCCACGCTTATCTTCGCGACGATCATGTACTCGACGATCTGTTGCCGCCCGAGATCCCGATCCCGGCCATCGCCGAAGTCCAGAACGCCTTGTTCGACGCCACCGTTCGCGTCACCGGCGAGGATGAGGACAGCGTCAAGAAGCGGCTTCGCACCGGCACCGTCGTCACCACCGACGACCGCAATTGGGAGCTTCGCTACACGCTGTCGGCGCTGCGCTTCAACCAGAGCCGCGCGGTCGCGATCGACATGGAATCGGCCACCGTCGCCGCCCAGGGCTACCGCTTCCGCGTGCCTTACGGCACCTTGCTGTGCGTGTCCGACAAGCCGCTCCACGGCGAATTGAAGCTCCCCGGCCAGGCCAACGCTTTCTACGAGCGCGCCATCAGCCAGCACCTCCGCATCGGCATCGAGACATTGCATTTGCTCAAGCGCGAAGGCGACGCGCTCCACAGCCGCAAGCTCCGCAGCTTCGACGAACCGCCGCTGCGATAAAGCCTAGCCGACGATCCGGATCTGCTCGGGCCGGGTGACGGCGACATGCGTCTGGAAATAATATTTGCCCGACGGCCGGCCGCCCACGGTGAAGTCGATCCGCTCACGCCGCGCCTCGCCATCGACCAGGATCGAGCGCCCCATGAAGGCGCTACGCAAATCATTGCCGTGCCGTGCGCGAAGCGTCACCAAAACCGCCGGCGCGATCGCCACCGACAGGTTTCGCTGGTCGCGGTAGTCGGGGTAGCTGTTCAGGAACAGGCGCGGCCCGACCATGTCGGCGCGGCGTACTACAAACCCGAAGCGGCCGGCATACCCACGCGGCGCGGCATCCGCCGCCGCCATCACGGCCAGCGCCGGTTCGATCACCTGCCCGCCGGCAAAGCGCGGCGGTGGAGCGGTCTGGCAAGCGGCGAGAATCAGGAAAGCGGGGAGCAATAAAGAACGCATTACGACGACTCCGGGTTACGATGCCGAGCTGGGCCGACGCTAGTCGATCCGCGCATCCCCGCAAGCCATGGGCTCTCTAGGATTTCGGCGCCACCCACCCCTTCGGCGTCAGATCCCTGATCCGGCCCAGCTTGGGCGCGACCGGCCCGGTGGCCAGATAGGCTTCGGTGGCGTCGAGATCTAGCCCGCCATCCTCGGCATCGCGCCCCACCGCGAGCGCGGTGAAATTGTCGCCGCCGCTGGCCAGGAAATTATTGATCGCCACGCGATAGGTTCTCGCCGGGTCGAGCGGCTTGCCATCGAGGCTCATCGCCACGATGCGCTGACCGGCGGGCCGCGATCGGTCGAAGGCGAAGGCGAAATTGACCGAGGGCGCAAGAAGGTTCGGATTGCCGACCGTATTCTGTCCACTTGCGAATTGCTGCTCGAGCACCGCCTTCACCTCCTCGCCGGTGTAGCTTTTGGTGACGAGATTGTTGGCGAATGGCTGCAGAGCAAAGATCTGGCCGAAGCGGACCGTTCCGTCGGCCTCGGGATTGAGATCGGTACGCGCGCCGCCATTATTCATCAGCGCGAAATCGGCGCGGCCCTTGTCGGCGGCACGCGCGACGAAATATTGACCGTCACTGATGAACAGGGGCGCGGTCGATTCCTCGTCGCGATTGCCCTTGACCAGCGCCCCCGACAGCCGGCCGATCGGACGATTGGCAAGCGGGGCGGCGGCTTCGCGGTAACGTTTGACGATCGCATCGACGGTCGGGTCGGCGGGATAGACGGGAAAGGCGCTCGACAGCGGCACCTTCAGGCGCGGCGTGTCGATCGCCTCGCCCTGCACGACCACGAAATCGGCTTTGTCACCGACAAGCGTGCCGTCACGGAAGCTGAGTCGGATATCGGTCACCATCGCCCCGTATCGGCCAGCGCTGGTCAGCAGCCGCTCGCCACCCCCCGCCATCGGTACACGGCAGATGTAGGCATTATGCGTGTGCCCCGACACGACCAAAGCGATTGCCGGATCGAGTTGCGCGAGGATCGGCACGATCTCGCCGCTCAGGCCGGGGCAAGTGCGATCGTAATAGGTGCCCGTGATCGACCCGCCCTGATGGATCAGCAAAACTATCGCCTGCGCCCCGGCGGCGCGCAGCACCGGCACTGCGGCATTGGCGGTTGCCGCCTCGTCCGCGAACGTCAGCCCCTTGACCCCGTCCGGTGACACCAAGGTCGCGGTTTCCTTCAGTGTCATGCCGATAAAGCCGATCCGGACCCCGCCAATCTGCTTGATCGATGTGCCCGGCAGGATCGTCCGCCCCTCGCCCGTCACGACATTGGCGGCGAGATACTGGAATTTCGCGCCGGCAAACGGCTCGACCACGCACGGCTTGCGCTTCGTATGCTGCTCGCAGCCCCCTGTCTGCATCCGCAGCAGTTCGGCCGGACCCTTGTCGAATTCGTGATTGCCGACCGCGGCCAGTTCAAGCCCCGATTCGCTCAACGCCAGGATGCTCGGCTCGTCGAGAAACAGGGCAGAGGAAATTGGCGTCGCCCCGATCAGGTCGCCTGCGGCTACGGTCACGCTATTGGCCGTCCGCCGCGACTTGAGGGCGGTGGCAAGATAGGCCGCACCGCCCGATGGCACCGGGCCGCTAGCGGAGGAGATGCTTTGTTGCGGCGGCTCGAGATTGCCGTGAAAGTCATTGAGCGCGAGGATCTGTACCTCGACCGTCCCGCCCGCCTGCACCTGCCCCAATTCGAGCGGCGGTGGCGGTGGCGGGGGATGCGGCAAGGTGGTGCAGGCCGCGACCAAGGGGAAAAAGGCGAAAACGAACAGGCGGCGCATGGGAAATCTCCAGACCATTGCCGCCCGCCATATCGCCAGCCTAATGACTTTCCTATGACAGACATCGACCTGATCGCCGCCGCCCGCGCCGCCGCCCTGAAAGCCTATGCGCCTTACTCCAATTTTTCTGTCGGCTGCGCGATCGAAAGCATCGACGGCGAGGTCGTCACCGGCGCGAATATGGAGAATGCCTGTTACAGGCTCGGCCTGTGCGCCGAGGTTAGCGCCTTGACCCTCGCCCAGGCGACCTTCGGCCTCGACAAGGTTGCCCGTATCGCGGTGGCCGGCGGCGATGGATCGGGTTCGGAACTGGCGGGGACAAGCGCCGTCACCCCCTGCGGTGGATGCCGCCAGTCGATCCTTGAAGCGGCTCAGCTGAGCGGCTGCGATGTCGAAATTCTATGCGTGTCGGGCGACGGCAAATCCGTCGAGCGCCACACGATCGGCGCGCTAATCCCACACGGATTCGGACCGGCAAGCCTGGCCGACGCGGGCTGAGAATCAGCTCAGCGCGAGCCCGGTCTCGGCCTTGCGCTCGATTTCGGCTTCGCGAAGGCGGTCAGACTTTTCCGAACGTGAAGCGAGCAATTCCCACGCCATGGCCGAGCGGATGTGGCTTTCCTTGACGTTGCTGAGGTCGGTCAAGTCGGCGCGGCCGCGGGCTTCGGCGGCACGTTCACGGTAGAAGTCAGTCTGGTTTGACATGGATCGGGGTTCGACTTTCTGTTCGTATTTCAGGCGGTCCGGTCGCGCGGGTGACGCGGTCGGACGCCATAGAAGTAAGCTTTAAAGTGCCTTCAGATTGGCAGCGCTTTCGCGACCGCGCCGATCCGGCTCAAGATCATAAGAAACGCGCTGATCCTGATCGAGGCCCGACATTCCGGCGGCCTCGACCGCGCTGATGTGGACGAATGCGTCCTGTCCGCCGCCATCGGGCGTGATGAAGCCGAAGCCCTTCATGGCGTTGAAGAATTTTACGGTACCTTCAGGCATTGACTGGGTCCTTCCCAACGGATGGATCGATGATCGACCACCCCAGCTAGAAGAGGCTGAGAAGAAGGACATGGCGGGCGCGCCGCTCGTGACCCACGTCATGCAACTGGTAGCAGCATCGATATAGGCGCTCGTCGCTAAAATAGCAAAAAAGAGGGGCCGACGTCGCCGCCGGCCCCTCCCCTGGAATAGCAAAAGCGCTTAATTGCAGCGCAGGCCACCGCGAGCGATTTCGCGGCCAAGCAATGCGCCCGTACCGGCACCAAGGATGGTGCCAACCGTCCGCGATCCGCCACGGTCGAGTTCGCGACCGATCAGAGCGCCAACCGCGCCACCGACGATCAGGCCGGTCGTGCCGTCATTGCGGCGGCAATAATATTGCCCATTCTGGCCGCGATAAATGCGATCGTTGCGGGTCAATCGGCGATCGGCATAGTAACGGCCGTCACGGTAATATCGGTCGGCATAATAGCGATTATAACCAGGCTCGTAGCGGTTATAATCGTAGCTGTTGTAACGACGCCAATCGCGCGCCGCCTGTCGATTGTCCTGGCGCTGGGCCCGATTCAGTTCGCGGCGACATTCCCGCAATTCCCGACGATATTCGGCGCGATTGTCGGCCCGGCGAAGCTCGCGATTACATTCGCGCACTTCCTGATTGTAGTTGCGACTCTGTGCGGCGGCCGGAGCGGCCAGTGCCATCGGCGATGCAATGGCAACAGCAGTAACGGCAAGGATCATGCGATTCATGAGATCTTCCTTCGTAAATCGCCCAAATAACTATCGGGCTCGAAAGATAAACCGCCTGAGAGCGCGGGTGTTGCATGAACCTAAAACAACGTTTCGTTGCCTTCAGGTCAGCTTGATCTCGCGGAGTCGCTCCTGGAGATATTCATGGCTGCTGATCGGTGGCCACTGCGGCTCTTCTCCGGCCGGTACAGTGCCGGGCAGCGCCTCGATGACGAAATCCGGACGGAAGTGAAGGAAGAAGGGCATCGAATAGCGCGCCTTCGACGCGCGGTCGGGGGCCGGATTGACCACGCGGTGGCTGGTCGATCGCAGTCGCCCGTTGGTCAGCCGCTGCAGCATGTCACCGATATTGACCACCAGCTCACCCGGCTTGGGACTGACAGGCAGCCAGCGCCCGTCGCGGGTCTGCAGTTCAAGGCCGGCTTCCTCGGCACCAAGCAATAGTGTGATGGTGTTGATGTCCTCATGCGCCCCGGCACGAATCTGGTTGCCCGTAGGGGTATCGATTGGCGGATAGTGAAGCAGTCGCATCACGCTATTGCCGTCGCGCACCGTGTCGGTGAAATAATCCTCGTCGACCTTCAGGAATCGGGCGATGGCGCGCAGCACCTTCAGCCCCGCCGCGTCGAATGCGTCATACAATTCCAGGAAGGTCTCGCGGAATCCGTCGACCTCGGCCGGCCAGACATTGTCGGCCATCACCGCGCGGAACGGATGACCGTCCGACAGCTCGCGCCCGACGTGCCAGAATTCCTTCAAATCCGACGCGGTGCCGCCCTTGGCGGTCTCGACCCCGAACGCCGTATAGCCGCGCGCGCCGCCGCTTCCCGCGATCAAATAGGCGCGCTTGGCGTCCTCGGGCAGCGCGAAGAACGCCTTGGCCTTGGCCTCCGCGCGGTCGATCAGATCCTGCGCGATTCCATGATCGCGAAGAATCGCAAAGCCATATTCCTCGAAGCTGTGGCCCAGCTCGTCGGCGAAGGCGGTCGGGTTACGGTCGGCGTCGTTGAGCGAAACGGACGCGACGGTGTCGCTGGTGAGAATGTCAGTCATGATTGGGCTCTTAGCAAAAAATCAGGGCAGCATCAGCCCGGCGAGCGCGGCGCTCATCAGGTTCGCCAGCGATCCCGCCAGCAACGCCTTCAGCCCCAGCCGCGCAATCACTGGTCGCTGGTTGGGCGCCAGATTGCCGACCACCGCCAGCTGAATCGCGATCGAGCTGAAATTGGCAAATCCGCACAAGGCAAAGGTGACGATCGCGCGGCTACGGTCGGACAATATCGCCGCCGGTCCCGCTACATTGCCGAGGTCGATGAAGGCGACGAATTCGTTGAGCACCACCTTGGTTCCGAACAGTCCCCCGGCCGCGCCCGCCTCGTTCCACGGCACGCCGATCAGATACATTACCGGCGCGAAGATCGTGCCCAGCCCGGCCTGCAGGCTCCAGCCGTCCTGGCCGAACCAGTGCAGCCCGATCCCGCCGATGATCCCGTTGAGCAAGGCCACCAGGGCGACGAACGCCAGCACCATTGCGCCGACCGCAACCGCCAGCTTGACGCCGGTCTGCGCACCCTGACCGGCGGCCTGGATGATGTTGACCGGCTGCTCGCCCTCTTCGAAGCCGTGCACTTCCAGATCGTCCTCGGGGGCGACCGCCTCCCCGCCTTCGAGCGCGAGTTCGCCCTTGGGCGCGACATCGTCGGGCATGATCATCTTGGCCATCAGGATGCCGCCCGGCGCGGACATGAAGGCGGCGGCCAGCAGATAAGGCAGATATTGCGCGCCCAGCAGGCTGGCATAAGCGGCGAGGATGGTCCCCGCGACGCCCGCCATGCCGACGCACATCAGGGTGAACATGTGGCTTGGGCTCAGCGCGGGGAGGTATGGCCGCACCACCAATGGGCTTTCCGACTGGCCGACGAAGATGTTGGCCGCCGCGCCCAGGCTTTCGACCTTGCTGATCCCGGTGACCCAGCCGATCGCCCCGCCGACCCAGCGCACGACGCGCTGCATGATCCCGAGATAGTAAAGGATCGCGACCAACGACGCGAAAAAGATGATCACTGGCAGCGCGGCGATGGCGAAGGTGTTGGCGAGCGGGTTGCTGGCGGTCGGGCCGAAGAGGAATTCGGTGCCCTTCCCGGCATAGCCGAGCAATTCGGCGACCCCGTCGGACAGCGCCTGGATGGTTGCTCGCCCGCCGCTGGTGCGAAGCACGAGGAAGGCGATCACCGCCTGCAACGCAAAGGCTGCGCCGACCACTCGCAGACGGATCCCGCGACGATTGGATGAAAAGAGGAAGGCAATCGCGAGAATGGCCGCGATACCCAGCAGCCCCAACAGATTATTCATCGATTCCCCCTCACCACACCATGCCTTGGTTAGCGTTCGCTGCGGCATTTTCCAGCATGTTGATGGCTTCGGCCGGCGACCGCGCGGTCATCAGCTGCCCGCGACGCGCATGGCTCAGGAAGCCGGCATCGCGAACATGATCCATGAAGTCGCCCAGCGGCGACCAGAAATTGTTGACGTTGAGCAGGCAGAAGGGCTTGGCGTGATAGCCGAGCGCATTCCAGGTCCACGCCTCGAACAATTCGTCCAGTGTCCCGATCCCGCCCGGCAGGCAGACAAACCCGTCGCTCAACTCGGTGAACTTGGCTTTGCGCTCATGCATCGTGTCGACCATGTGCAATTCGGTCAGGCCGAGATGCGCCACTTCCTTGTCGACCAGCGCCTGAGGAATGACCCCATAGACCTTGCCGCCGGCCTGCAGCATCGTATCGGCCATCACGCCCATCAGCCCGAGCCGGCCACCGCCATAGACGAGGTCGATCCCCGCTGCCGCCATGGTCCGCGCAAGCTCGACCGCCGCTTGCGCAAAGGCGGGATCGTTGCCTTCCGCCGAGCCGCAATAAACGGCGAGTTTGGTGATGCTCATATCTGGATCAGCTTCTTGAGGTCGGCTTCGGGACGCGCACCGAAATGGGAAATGATTTCAGCCGCGGCGATCGAGCCCGTCATCAGGCAGTGGCGCAGATCATGCCCGCGCGCTCGTGCAACCAGAAATCCGGCAGCGAACAGATCGCCCGCGCCGGTCGTGTCGACGATCTGGCTGACCGGCACGGCGGGGACCTCGATCCCCTCCCCGCCGTCGATCGCCAGCGCGCCTTCGGCCCCGCGCGTGATCACCAGGGTCGGAACCTTGTCGGCCAAGGTGGCAAGTGCCGTGCCGAGATGGGTCGCGCCGGTCAGCTGCAGCACTTCATCTTCGTTGGCGAACAGCAAGTCGACGCCGCCGCGATCGATCATCACGCCGAACGCTTCCTTGCGCCCGGCGATGCACACGCTTTCGCTCAGCGTGAAGGCGATCTCGCGACCCGCGCCATGGGCAATGTCGATCGCCTTCATCATCGCCGCTCGCGGCAGTTCGGGACCGAATAGGTAACCTTCGAGATAGAGGATCGCGGCTGACGCGATCAATTCCTCGTCTAGCGCGCGCGGCGACAGAAGATGCGATGCCCCGGGACTGGTGTTCATCGTCCGCTGCGCATCGGGCGTCACCAGGATCAGGCAGCGACCGGTCGGCAGCGTGCCGTCGCGCGGCCCATCTCCGCGTTTCAGGGCGGGCGTATCGAAACGCACGCCGAGGGCCTGCATGTCGTGGCGAAAGATGTCGCCTAGCTGGTCATCCGCAATCTGGCCGATGAACGCCGCACGCCCGCCCATCGCGGCGATCCCGGCCATGCTGTTGGCCGCCGACCCGCCGCTCGTCTCGCGCGCATTGCCCATCGCCGCATACAGACGGTCGGCCGAATCGCGGTCGAGCAATTGCATTCCGCCCTTGGGCAGATTGTGTGCCGCGATGAAGGCGTCGTCGCACGTGGCGATGACGTCGACGATGGCGTCGCCGA
>JAZKHF010000174.1:0-8768 GCA_040385545.1 Pseudomonadota bacterium | reverse complement strand
CTTCGGGGTCGTTATAGGCCGCGACCAGCCGGTCGACCGGCTTGATCCGGTCCATGCCGATCAGCAGTTTCGACCCGGTGCCGAGGATATCGCGGAAATGGCCGAGCAAGGCGGCCGCGCTCTTGGGCACGAAATTGCCGATCGTGGAGCCGGGGAAGAAGCCCAATCGCTCCAGCCCGTCGATCTCGGGCGGGAGGGTGACGTCTTTCGAGAAATCGCCGACCACCGGATAGACGTCGATCCGCGCATGATCGTCGTCGACCACCGCCGCGCTGGCTTCCAGATAATCGCCCGAAATGTCGATCGGGACATAAGCCTTGGGCCGCACCGCCTCCAGCAGCAGCGGGGTCTTGGTCGCCGCCCCCGCGCCAAACTCGACCACCGCCCCGCCGGGCGCGACATGGTCGGGCAAATCGACCATCGCCTGCTCCAGCAACGCGGTCTCGGTGCGGGTTGGATAATAAGCCGGCAGCTTGGTTATCTCGTCGAACAATTCCGACCCGCGGCGGTCGTACAGCCAGCGCGCGGGGATCGCCGGCACCGGCTCGGCCAGCCCGCGCAGCACATCGGCGCGGAAGGCGGGGTCGACCTCAGTTAGGGTCTCAGGCATTTCGAGCAAGACGGACTCCGCTAAACTGCCAGCGCGCGGCCGGCGGGAAGAAATTGCGATAGGAAGGACGGCTGTGGCCGCGCGGGGTGGCGCAGGACGCGCCCTTCAGCACGAACTGCCCGCACATGAACTTGCCATTATATTCGCCGACCGTGCCTTCCTCGGGGGTGAAGCCCGGATAGGGCAGGTAGGCGCTTGCCGTCCACTGCCAAACATCGCCAAACGGCCCGCCGCCCGGACGGGGCAGCACAGGGCCGGCCTGATCGAGCTGGTGACCGAGATTTGCGTCGCTCGAATCGAACATCGCCTCCCATTCGACCTCGGTCGGCAGGCGCGCCCCGGCCCAGCGGGCAAAGGCATCGGCCTCGTAGTAGCTGATCATGCTCACCGGCGCGGCGGAATCGTGCGCTCGGCGACCGGCGAGGGTGAAATGGCTGCCGTCGCCATGCCAGTATAGCGGTCGCTCGATGCCATTGCCCTGAACCCAGTCCCAACCTTCGCTCAGCCAAAGATTGGGATCGCGATAGCCGCCATCTGCGATGAATTGGTGCCATTCGCCGTTGGTGACGCAGCGGTTGGCGATGGCGTGAGGACCGATCAGCGCGCGGTGGCGGGGGCGCTCGCAATCGAACGCGAACCCAGATGCGGCAGCGCCAATCTCGACGATTCCCTCGCGACCCGGCAGCCACGATACCGGCTCGGTCGCATGGCATGGCGCAGAGGCAAGTTCGCCATAGGCCGGTTCAAGCGGATTTTCCGCGAAGGTGGCCAGGATGTCCGTAAGGAACAGCTCCTGGTGCTGCTGCTCGTGCTGGATTCCAATCGCTATCAAGGCCAGTGCGGCTTCGGACAGGTCGGGCAGCGCCGCCTGCACCGCTTCGTCGACCGCCGCGCGCCAGTCGCGGATTTCCTCGATCGACGGCCGGCTGATCATACCTCGCCGAGCCCGCTCGTGCCGCTCGCCCTCACCATTGTAATAGCTGTTGAACAGGAACGGCCAGCGCTCGTCGTGAAGCCGATAGCCCGGCACATGGTCGCGAAGCACAAAGGTTTCCAGAAACCAGGTCGTATGCGCGAGGTGCCATTTGGCGGGCGACGCATCGGGATGCGGCTGGATCGTCGCATCGGCGTCCGACAACGGTTCCGCCAGCGCCAAGGTCAGCGCGCGCGTCGCCGCCAGACGCTCTGCAAGCGGGTCGGCTAACTGCCCCTGGTAGCGCCGGGTTGCCATAGCACGTCGCCTCCCTGAGATGCCGCCACCCAACGCGCGGCGACGAACAAATGGTCCGACAGGCGATTGAGATAGGCCACGGCGTGCGGATTAACGGGCTCCGCCGCCATCAGCGCCACCGCCGCTCGCTCGGCGCGGCGAACCACGCTGCGCGCGACATGCAGCGCCGCCACCGCCGCCGATCCGCCCGGCAGAATGAAGCTCGTCAAAGCCGGCAAGTCGGAATTCATCACGTCAATTCGGGCTTCGATCCGCGACACCTGATCGGCAACGATCCGAAGCGCGCCCTCGATCCCGTCGGGGGTGGCCAGGTCGGCGCCAAGGTCGAACATCTCGTTCTGGACCATCAGCAGGTCGCGCGCCAGCACATGATCGCCGAGAGCCGCGATGGCGACACCGATACAGCTATTGGCCTCATCCACTTCACCGATCGCGGTCAGCCGGAGCCCGGCCTTGCTGGCGCGGCTGCCATCGACCAGGCCGGTTGAACCATCATCGCCAGTGCGCGTGTAGATCTTGTTGAGCTTGACCATGAAGGAAGGGGCGACCTAGCCGCGGGTTCCCGCCGCAGCCAGCAGGATCACCACGATCACGATCGCAATCCCTTGGAACAGCACGCGTTTCTGCATGAAGTCCTGCTGTTTCTGCCCCGAAAGATCATTGCCAGACGCCATGGCGATGACCCCGCGAACGAGGACGTAGGCGGTCGCGCCCATGGCGACCACGAGGGCAATGATCAGCAGCGTGTTCATAAAGCCTATCTAAGCGTCGATGAAGGTGAATCCTAGTGGCAAGCATCCGGCCGCCAACTCTTTGGCAAGCGATGCGCCATCGACCCCTGCCGCGCGCAGTGCGGCAAGCGTTGGCGCCTGGTCGCGCTTTGCCAGTCGCCGCCCGTCGTCATGCGCCACCAACGGATGGTGAAGATATGTCGGCTCGGGCAGGTCGAGCAATTGCTGGAGCAGGCGCTGAACCGGGGTCGACGGTCGCAAATCCGCGCCGCGCACAACCATATCGACGCCGGTCGCTGCATCGTCGACGACGCAGGCCAGGTGATAGGCAGCGGGAGCGTCCTTGCGCGCGAGGATGGCATCGCCGATATCCGCTGGAAGCGCTTCGAACCGTGTCCCGTCCCGCTCGGTCCAGCCAAACATTCCGAACAACGCCAGTGCCTTTGTGCTGTCCAGTCGCCAGCTATGAGGCGTCGTCTCCCGCCGCGCCCGATCGTCAGGCAAGTCGCGACAGGTCCCCGGATAAGCGGTCGCGGCATCGCCATGCGGCGCGGTCAGCGAGGCGGCGATATCGGCCCGGGTGCAGAAGCAGGGATAGACCAGCCTGCGCGCCCGCAAGGAATCGAGCGCCGAGTCATAATCGGCGACCCGTGTCGACTGGACCAGCGGTTCGCCATCCCACTGGATTCCGAGCCACGCCAGATCCTCGAAAATTCTATCGATGAACTCGGGCCGGCACCGCCCTGCATCAAGATTTTCGATCCGTAATCGAAAGTGGTTGCCGACCGTGCGACCCGTAACGGCGGAATAGGCGTGGCCCAAATGCAGGCGCCCAGACGGTGACGGGGCGAAACGCGAAGTCTTCACTGTGGCCAACATGACTCTTGACCGCGAATCCGTAATGGGCGATTCATGATCTTGTCACGCTGGCTTGGCACCCAGCTGGTCACAAGGGAAGCGGCCTGCAATGGCCTCTCCTCCTTGCGTGCGACGGGGCCGGGGGAGTCTGTTCGGGCAACCGATCGAAAGGCTCGTCGCCACGTGTACCAATCCGATCTCATCCGACACCCCGATGGCTGCCCCGCGCTGGTGCTCAACGCCGATTATACGCCGCTGAGCTATTATCCGCTCAGCCTGTGGCCGTGGCAGACCGCGGTCAAGGCGATGTTCCTCGAACGGGTCGATGTCGTCGCGCATTACGATCGCGAAGTGCATTCGCCCAATCATACCCTCAAGCTGCCAAGCGTGATCGCGCTTCGCCAGTTCGTCCGGCCCAACGAATATCCGGCGTTCACGCGGTTCAACCTGTTCCTGCGCGATCGCTTTCTGTGTGTCTATTGCGGTTGCGGTAAGGAACTGACCTTCGACCATGTCATTCCCCGCGCGCAAGGGGGACGCACGACATGGGAGAATGTCGCCACCGCTTGTGCCCCGTGCAATCTGAAGAAGGGCGGCCGAACGCCGCGCCAGGCGGGCATGCCGATCCACCGCGAGCCGATCCGTCCGACCAGCTGGCAATTGCAGGACCACGGCAAAAGCTTCCCGCCCAATTATTTGCACCAGAGCTGGCGGGATTATCTCTACTGGGACATCGAACTGGAAGCCTGATTTCGCGCCTGCATCAAGCAATGTGGTCGACCCCCTTCCACCAATGAAAGAGGCCACGAGGATCTCTCCTCGTGGCCTCTTTGATGTGATGGGCGAAGCGCTTACGCCATTTGCATCATGCTGGAGCCGCGCTTGCGGCGACGGATTGCGACGCCCATTGCGCCGAAACCGAACAGCATCATCGCCCAGGTGCTCGGCTCTGGAACGGCCGACTGCGCTACGAATGCAACCGACCCGCCAAATGAACCATTCTCGGTTCCCGGCGTGCCTTGAACGGTCAGGGTAAAGTTCCCTGCGCCAATCCCCAGGCCGGCGAGGCTACGGATTTCAGTAGGATCGCCAGAGAGCTGCGGGATGAGCACATTGCCAACAAGGCCAGTGCCCGACAGGAAAACGCTCAAGAAGTCAGTATCGTTCGATTCCGTCGTTGCCGTGGAACCGACGAAAATCGACAAGAGACCGGACGAGGTCGTCGTAAAGTTCAACGTTTCCGAAAACGGATTGGTCAACGTTGATTCGCTGAAGCCGGTGGTGAACGAACCACCCACACCAACGTCATTGCTGAAGTCCTGGATCGTGCCGCCGGTGGCTTGTGCGTGAGCTGCAGGGGCGAGTGCGACAAGTGCGGCGGCACCAATACCTGCAAGGGTCATTAAGCGAAATTTGCTTTTCATGGGGGAGAATCCTTCAACTCGTTATCCAGGGGCTGTGAGTCACGATGAAAAACAGGAGCCTAGTTAACGGTTACGAAACCCTTTTCGTTAAATGTGGTTCCAAGGATTCATGAAACGGCACCGTTTGTCGGTGGTTATGTGATTGGTTTGCCACACATTCGCTGTACCGAGCTTGCTAAGTGGCTGAAATACCGAAATTATCGAGTTAACCGGGAGATGGATCAGACGAGTCCCGCGTTAGGACAATTGCGTCAAGCGGCCCGCTATAGCTGGTGCCACGCGGGAGCATAGCCATCCGAGCAACGATGTTATCGTGAAGTTAACCGGTGCATGAACAATTCTGGGCGAAGACGCGCTGGTCCGGAAAGAGAATGATTCAGAGGCGAATTCGTCAACGACCGGAATCCTTGAAACCTCTTGGTGAATTCCCAAATCCGCGTCCGCCGGTCGCCAATCGGGGCGGCGGCCCTTGGTTCGCGCTCGCCGACCATATCCAGCTTCGCGATGCCGACCTGCAGGACGGTCTGTTGCCGGTGACTCTGGTGCGGGAAATTCCCGAAGCGATGAGGCCGTGGCGGATCGACATTAGCGGCGCTTCCGATCAATCCGCAATTGCCACCGACGCTGTAGGGTCTGGAAAGGAAAGTACGGTGGAAGCAGAAGCTCACGCCGCCTGATCGCTAACTCGAAAAGGCCCGCCCCCGGATTGCCGGGGACGGGCCAACTTCTGGGGCGGGCGGCTCGATCAGTGGGTCGTCACTTCGCTTCGGGCGCGCGAACTGCTGTGGCCACCGGCACTGTAAAGAATGCCCTCGGCCGCTCGACGGTCGAGCGATGCGCCTTCGGCGTCTACCGAGACGAAGATACCGCCATCGTTGATGGACTGCTCGTAATAAGCTGCATCGTCGTCGCTGATGCCATGATCCTTGAGCAGGCCCGAGACACCGCCGGCAGCAGCGCCGATGGCGGCACCCGTGACAGCCGCACCAGGAATCGCGGTGCTGGCGATCGCTCCAGCGGCGACCAGCGGGCCGACGCCGGGAATTGCGAGGGCAGCGATACCCAACAACGTGCCGACGCCTGCACCAAGTGCCGCGGTGCCAATGACGTCCTTGGCAACTTCTTCGCCGGCGCCGTCGGTGGTGACGGTGTCGTGTCCCTCATTCTGGGCGATGATCGAAATCTGGCTATCCGAGATGCCCGCTTCACGAAGCCGGCGCACTGCAAGCTCGGCGTCCGTGCGGTCGTCGAAAACGGCCGATACAAGGTTGTCACGCATTGAAATACTCCTGTCGAATCAAGAACAAGAGCAACGCGATAGGTTTGAGGCTCGTTCCATCCGACCGGCGTATCGAACAATTTTATCGGCTCAGCCGCCCCAACAACGTGCTTGCCCGGGGCCGAGACGACGTCATGCCGTCAATGCCTGTAAGGCTGAACGGACCCTTGGCCCGACGTCGGGATCGTCCAGTCCAAGCGCCAGATTCGCCAGCACGAAGCCCAATTTGTCGCCGCAATCGTGGCGCACGGCATCGACCGTCACCGCATGGAACGGCTGGGTGCCAACCAGTTTGGCCATGGCGTCGGTCAGCTGGATTTCGCCACCTGATCCGGGTTCCTGGGCGTCAAGGATCGCCATGACCTCAGGCTGCAATATGTAGCGGCCGATGACTCCGAGGTTGGACGGGGCGTCGGCGGGGGCGGGCTTTTCGACCAGGCCGAGGACCTCGGTCCGATTGCCCGAACTGTCGCCCGGCGTGATGATGCCGTAGCTTGCAGTCCGCTCCGGCGCCACTTGCTCGGCGCAGACGATGTTGCCCCCGACTTGATTATATACGTCGACCATCTGGGCCAGCGCGCCGGGCGTGCCGGCCATCAGATCGTCCGGCAGCAGTACCGCGAATGCCTCATCGCCGACAATGTGCCGAGCACACCAGACGGCATGGCCAAGCCCGAGCGGCTGCTGTTGGCGAACGGAAACAATCTCGCCGAAGCCGGTGCGTGCCGCGTCCAGCGCATGAAGGCTTTTGCCCCGTCCGCGCATCGTCGCTTCGAGTTCGAAGCCGATGTCGAAATGGTCTTCCAACGCGCCCTTGCCGCGACCGGTGACGAAGATCATCTGTTCGATGCCGGCAGCCCGGGCTTCCTCAACCGCATATTGGATCAGCGGCTTGTCGACGATGGTCAACATTTCCTTGGGGCTGGACTTGGTTGCCGGCAGCAGCCGCGTTCCGAGTCCCGCCACCGGGAAGACGGCCTTACGCAATTTACGAATATTCATCGGGGTTCCTGAACTCGAACGGCTTCATCGGTTGGGGGCGCTTGTTCCGGCAATGGGGCGGCACCCCCGCCGGCCGGCGGAAGGTCGAACCGGTCCGCGCTTCGCGGCATCGACCGCTTCATCAATTCATCGATCCGCTCCGGCGCGGCAAAGACAGGCTTGGCCAGCAACTCTTCGGCGGTCGGCGTAACCTGCGCCATGGCCGGCTTGACCGGAAGCGATTGTCCTTCGGGTGGCTTCAACGATCCGGCGCTTCCGCAGGCGGTGAGCGTCAGGCCGAGGGCGATAGGGAGAAGAAACTTCATGACCGGCTCCGGCGGGCCGCACGGGCGGCAGCAATCGCCTCTGCTACCCTGATCGGCGCGGTCCCGCCAGCCGAGGTTCGCGACTCCACCGACGATTCGACCGACAGTCGGGCCAGGGCATTCTCACCGATGCGCGGATCGACGGCCTGCAGTTCCTGGAGAGTGAGTTCGTCGAGCGGCTTGCCCGAAGCTTCGGCCACCGCAACCGCGCGCCCGGCGATGTGATGCGCCTCCCGGAACGGAACGTCCACCTCGCCCGCCAGCCAGTCGGCCAGGTCGGTCGCGGTGGCATGACCGGCCGCCGCCGCGGCCCGCATCTTCTCGGGCACGAAGACGAGGTCGGCGATCATCCCCGCCATCGCGGCAAGGGAAAGGGTGAGGCGGTCGTGCGCCGCGAACAAGGGCGGTTTGTCCTCCTGCAAATCCTTTGAATAGGCCAATGGCAGGCCTTTGATGAGGACCAGCAGCGAGGTCAGTTGCCCGACGATGCTCGCGCTGTGACCGCGTACCAGTTCGGCGGCATCGGGATTGCGCTTGTTGGGCATGATCGAGCTTCCGGTCGACCATGCGTCGGGTAAGGCGACGAAGCCGAATGGCTGGCTCGCCCAAAGGATGATCTCTTCGGCCAGCCGCGAGAGGTGAACCGAGGTCATCGCGGCGGCATGGAGATAATCGACCACGAAATCGCGATCCGAAACGGCGTCCAGGCTATTGGCGGTCGGTCGATCGAAGCCAAGCTCCGCGGCAACCGAATCACGATCGAGATCGAAGCCGGTGCCCGCCAGTGCCGCACTGCCGAGCGGAAGTTCATTCATCCGCGACCGGGCATCGGCGAAGCGGCTGCGATCGCGGTCCAGCATCGCGACATAGGCCATCAAGTGATGGCCGAGTGTCACCGGCTGGCCCGACTGGAGATGGGTGAAGCCCGGCATGACGGTGCCGACATGTTCATCGGCGCGATTCAGCAATGCCGCCTCGAGCGCGTCGATGCCGGCCAGCGACTGATCGATCGAATCGCGCACGAACAAGCGGAAATCGGTCGCCACCTGATCGTTACGCGATCGCGCGGTGTGAAGCTTGCCCGCGACCGGGCCGATCAATTCGGTCAGCCGCTGCTCGACATGCATGTGGATATCCTCAAGCGCCGGGTCCTCGACCAGTTTGCCGTCGGCATATTCGGCGGCGACCGAGTCGAGGCCGGCCAGGATTTGCGTGGCCTCATCGGAGGTCAGAATATTCTGCCGCCCGAGCATCGCGGCATGCGCCTTTGACGCGGCGATATCCTGTCGCCATAGCCTCTTGTCGACCGCGATCGAGGCATTGATCTC
>JAZKHF010000173.1:0-3129 GCA_040385545.1 Pseudomonadota bacterium | reverse complement strand
GCGATCACGCAGAACGCGGCGGGCTATCCGACCGTCCCCTACGCTTCGGCCACCGAGGCGGAAAAGGACGCGTGGCTGGTCCTCAACAGCGACCGCGTGCTGTTCGGCAAGGACATCGCGAATGCGTCCTCGCTCGATCACAGCACGTCGCTGGCGAACATCGACACCACCAACGACAAGGCGAACTACGCCTGGGTGTTGAAGATGAAGCGCATCGCCAAGGACGCGGACATCACGCCGTATCAGTCCGATCAGGCGGCAGGGCAGGAATGGTTCGTGCTGTTCGTCGGTTCGCGCACGTTCCGCGATCTCGAAGCCGATTCGACCATCATCGACATCGACAAGGCCACGCGCGAACGCGGCATCGGCAGCAACCCGCTGTTCCAGGGCGGCGACCTGCTGGTTCGCGGAGTCATCATCCGTGAAGAACAGGAACTGCCGGTTTACGCCGGGGTCGGTGCATCGTCTTCGGACGTGCAGCCCGCCTACCTCGCGGGCGCGGGCGCGCTGGCCATCGCATGGGGTCAGATGCCCCAGTCGAAGACCAGGCTTGTCGATTACGACTTCCGCAAGGGCGTTGGGATCGAGGAGCTGCTCGGGGTCAAGAAGATCCACCAGAACGGCGTCCAGCGCAGCATCGTCACCGGCTACGTTTCGGCCACCGCCGACGTTTGAGCCATTGAGCTAGAAAGGAATAACGACAATGGCGACTTATCAGTCTCAGCAGGTGTCCGACCGGATGCCCATTCCGAGCCACGGTTATGGCGGTTCGGTGTATTGCCAGCGGTTCCCGCTGACGATCACCGCCGCTCTGACCACGGCGGACGTGCTCCAGTTCGGCTATCTGCCGAAATATGCGCGCGTGGTCGATGCGTTGCTGGAGGCGTCCGACATGGACACCAATGGCTCCCCGACGCTGGCGTTCAACATCGGCGACGCGGGCGACGTGGACCGGCTGTTCGCGGCTTCGACGGCGGGGCAGGCTGCGGGCATCACCCGCATGACCCTCGCGACCGGGTTCGGCTACCGCTACGACGACGAAACGCTGATTACTGGCGCGCCTTCGACCAACGCGGCGACTGGGGCGGCGGGCACGCTCGCGCTCTACGTCTGGTTCGTGATCGAAGACGATGGGGTCGGCTACCCCGACTGACCTCTGAGTGGGGCGGGCTGAAAGGTCCGCCCCCTTTTTTCAACGAAAGGATCGCAAGATGAAGGCCAAGTTTATCGGAGACCCGCGCGACCCCGGCGGGCAGCGCAACCTGCCCGACGAGACGACCATGTTCGGCGTCACGTTCCCGCGCGACAAGTTCGTGGACGTGCCGGAGCATCTGGCCGCGAAGTTTGAAGGCAACACTCATTTCGAGACGCGCGGCGATCCCGTCGCGGTCGCGAAGTAAGGGCGAGCGCGCGCCATGCCGACATGCCGGGACATAGTGACCCGAGCGTTGCACATGGCGCGCGTCGTCGGTCGCGAGGAAAGCCCCGACGCCAGCGAGTTGCGCGATGGAATGATAGCGCTGTCCTCGCTCTATGAGGGGTGGCTGACGAACGGCATGTTCGGGCGGCTGACCGACGTTTACCAACCCGGCGACTATGAAGCGGGCGAAGGCGAGCGGATTTACACGACGGGCACGGTAACGCTGCCCGATACGGTGGACGATGGCGAACGCCAGCCCCGCGATTTGGTCGCGGTCGAAGTCAACGACGCAGCCGGGCGACGGGCCTATGTGTGGGACCGCACCGCGTGGGCGCAGATCACCGGGCTTGCGGAGGGCGATGAAGCTCCGTTGGCAACGCGATCCTACAATGGGCTGGCGGCTTGCGTCGCGACGGTGTTCGCTGACGAGTTCGGAGCCGAACTGACAAACGGCATCGTTCGCCAGGCTAGCGTGTTCAAGACCGCGCTGTCGTTCAAGATGGGTTCGGAGCGGACGCCGAGCACGGCGACGTATTTCTGATGGCCGATAACGTCACCCTCCCCGGCACGGGCGCGGTCGTCGCCACGGATGATGTTGGCGGCTCACAGTTCCAGCGGGTCAAGCTGGACATCGGTGGGGATGGTGCTTCCTCGCCGGTCGTGGCGGGCAATGGCTTGCCGGTGGCGGTCGTGGGCACGGTTCCCGTCAGTGGCACCGTAGGCGTCACCGGGGCGTATCAGGCCACGCAGCCCGTCAGCATCGCCTCAATGCCCTCCACGCCCGTTACAGGAACATTCTGGCAGGCAACGCAGCCTATCAGCGGGACGGTGGGCGTCTCGGGTTCGGTGGCTGTCACTGGAACCTTTTGGCAGGCTACTCAGCCCGTCTCGGGAACGGTGACGGTGGGCAATGCCTCGCTCGCTGTGACCGGCACGTTTTTCCAAGCGACCCAACCCGTCTCGATAGCGGCGACCGTGGTTGTGAGCGGGCCGCTGACCGATACCCAGTTGCGCGCGACCGCCGTTCCGATCAGCGGCACGGTCACGGCAAACGTCGGCACTGGCACACAGCCGGTAAGCGGGACATTCTGGCAGGCCACCCAACCGATCAGCGCGGCATCGCTGCCGCTGCCCACGGGAGCGGCGACCGAAACGACGCTGGCGGCGCTCAACACCAAGGTCACGGCGGTCAACACCGGGGCGGTTACGATCAGCGCGGCACTGCCTGCCGGGGCGAATACCATCGGCACCACCACCGGACCAACGCTGACCAAGGGGACGCAGGGGGCGAGCGGCTACAGCGTTCAGGATTTGAAAGACGCCGGGCGGGTTATCGTCAACGCGGCCACGGCCATTGCCGGGGTTACGGCGGTAACGACCGAGGCGCTCTTGACGTTGAACGTCTCGCGCGACGGTGCAGCGACATCCGGGGTCACCACCATCGCGGTGACGAGCGGAAAGCGGCTGCGGATTCTCGGCATGACGGTGGGGATTATCTCGACGGCGGCGGCGGTCATATCGGCCCGTATATCGCTGCGTATGAACCCGAGCGGTGCGGCGGCGGCGAACAGCCCTATTTTGGTCACCGCCCCGCTTTCGCAACAGGCGGCGGCGCTGGCGCAGGCCGGGAACGAAATGAGCGTGATGTTCCCCGAGGCAATCGAGATCAGCGGAACGATGCAGGTCGGTATCAGTCAGGTCGCCAGCGT
>JAZKHF010000172.1:0-3503 GCA_040385545.1 Pseudomonadota bacterium | reverse complement strand
CCGCGACCACGCCCTGCAACATCACGCCATTGACCAGGAACAGGGTCATCGGCTCATGCTGGCCATGCGCGGCGTTGAGGAAAATATCCTGCAGCGACGCCTTCTTCTCATCGAGCGTTACGGGTGACGGCAGCCCCGGCGGCACGTCCTGCGGGACGATGGTGGATATCGCATGCTTGTACAGCAATTGCGCTGTGCCATCGCGGCGCAGCAGCATCGAGAATGCGTCGAACCAGGTGATCACGCCTTGTAGTTTCACCCCCTTCATCAAAAAGATGGTGACCGGAATCTTCTCCTTGCGGACGCTGTTGAGGAACTGGTCCTGCAGGCTCATCGCTCGTTCGGCCATGTGTCCCTATTCCTCAATATCGCGGCGATCCGCCAGGCCCAGCGCCTTCAGTTTGCGATGCAGGGCGGAGCGTTCCATGCCGATGAACGACGCGGTGCGCGAGATGTTGCCTGAAAAACGCCTTATCTGGACCTTGAGATATTCGCGCTCGAAACTCTCTCGCGCCTCGCGCAATGGCGATCCCATAATGGCGATCGACGATGAGCCGAGATTGCCGCCCCCCTGCCCTTCGACCACTTCCGACGGCAGCAAGTCGATATCGATGCACTCGACCCGATCTCCGGGAGCCAGGATTAACGTCCGCTCGATGATGTTGCGCAGTTGGCGAACGTTGCCGGGCCAATCGTGGGACTGGAGCGCGCCGATTGCCTCCTCGGAGACAGCAGGGGTCGAAATACGCCGCTCGGCCGCGAAGCGAGCAAGGAAGTGCGCCACAAGGTCGGGAATATCCTCGCGACGCTCCCGCAACGACGGGATTCGGACGGGCACCACGTTGAGCCGGTAATAGAGATCTTCGCGAAAGCGTCCTGCCGCGATTTCGTCCGACAGATCGCGCGACGTCGCCGACAGCACGCGCACATCGACCTTGACCGGGCGGTGTCCGCCGACCCTCGTGTAGCTCTGGTCGGTCAGCACGCGCAGCATCTTGGCCTGGGTATTGGCCGGCATGTCGGCGATTTCGTCGAGGAACAATGTCCCGCCATGGGCCTGCTCCAGCAAGCCGGGTCTGGCCACACCTTCAGTCTCGACCCCGAACAATTCTTCTTCCATCCGCTCGGGGCTCATCATCGCCGCCGAGACGGTGATGAACGGCGCCGAGGCACGCGGGCTCCAGGTGTGGATCATCCGCGCAGCGATCTCCTTGCCGACGCCGGCGGGTCCAGTGATCAGCACCCGGCTGCCAGTCGGCGCGACCCGTTTCAGCGTGGCGCGGACATTGTTGATTGCGACCGACGAACCGCCGAGCTGGTCGTCCTGCCCGAACTGTTGACGAAAAGCGGCATTTTCGCGCCGCAAACGATCGGTTTCAGTCGCTCGAGCGACCATATGCAGCAGCTTGCTGGCCTCGAACGGCTTCTCGATGAAGTCGACCGCACCCTCGCGGATCGCGGCCACCGCAGTGTCGAGATTGCCATGCCCCGAGATCATGATCACCGGAAGCGTCGGATCGCGTTGCTTCACCGCCTCAAGGATCTGCAGCCCGTCGAGCCGCGACCCTTGCAACCATACGTCGAGCAGCACCAGGCTCGGGCGCCGGTCCTCGATCGCGTTCAGCGCGCTGTCGCTGTCGGCCGCGGTTCGCACCGCATAGCCTTCGTCTTCCAGAACCCCGGCGACGAGGTCACGAATGTCGGCTTCGTCGTCGACTACCAGCACATCAAGCGCCATTGGTCTGCTCTTCCTCTCCAGCTTCCCCGCCGTCCCCGTTCATCTCATCTTCGCCAGCCCGCCCCGCCAGTCGCTCGGCATCGAAGGCGATCCGCACATGCGATCCACCGCCACTACGATCGAGGAAAGCAATCTCGCCGCAATGCTCTTCGACAATCTTCTTGACGATGGCGAGGCCCAGTCCCGTGCCACGGACCCGCGTCGTCATATAGGGCTCGGTCAACCGCTCGCGGTCCGCAGGCAGCCCAACGCCGGTGTCATGGACATCGATCACGACTTCGCCCTTCTCCGATCGGACGCGCACGTCTACGCGATCTCCATCGAAATTGGTTTCACCGCGATTGCGCCTCACTTCAATGGCTTCCACGGCGTTCTTGACGACATTTGTCAGCGCCTGACTAAGCTGGCGACGGTCGCAGATCAGCGGAATTTCAGCCTTTGGCGGATCGATGCCGAATGCAATGCCGGGATGCGCAACCTCGTGCAGGAACAGTGCCGCGCGGGCGATCTCGTGGATATTCTCTGGCTTGAACACCGGCTTTGGCATGCGCGCGAAATTGCTGAATTCGTCGACCATGTTGCGCAGGTCGCCGACCTGGCGGATGATCGTGCCGGTCAGCCGCTCGAACACTTCGGGCTCCGACGTCACTTCCGCGCCGTAGCGCCGCTGCAGCCGCTCGGCGGCGAGCTGGATCGGGGTCAGCGGATTGCGGATTTCATGGGCGATGCGCTGGGCGATGTCGGACCAGGCGGCGCGGCGCTGGTCGGTCAACTGGTCGGTGATGTCGTCGAAGGTCAGCACCGCGCCGTCGGCATAACGGACGCGCTTGACCGCCAGCGTCCGTTGACCGCCCTCGGCGGCGACGACGACATTCGCCTCGCGCGCCTCGCCGGTCATGAATTCGGCAAGATCAGACGACAAGTCCTTGAGATTGCGGCCCTCGATCTCCTCGCCTTCGGGTTCGAGGAGGTTCTCGGCCGAGCGATTGACCAGCAAGATATTCCCCCCGGCATCGAGCGCGACCACCCCCGCGGTGACGCTCGACAGCACCGCCTCGATGAAGGCGCGGCGGGTTTCGAGCTGTTCGTTGGCGCTGACCAGCGCGCCAGTCTGTTCCTGAAGGCGGCCGGTCATGCGGTTGAACGCAGTCGACAGAAGCGCGATCTCGTCGTTTGGCTCGTGAACTGGCACGCGGGTCGAGAAATCCCCCTCCTCCACGCGGCCCGCGGCGGCGACCAATTGGCCGACTGGGCGGACCAGGCGGTCGGCGATCTTGAGCGCGGTGAAGATGGCCAATCCCACGATCAGCAGGGCGCCGAGCAGGAGCGCGCCGTTGAACCGCAATTGGTAGAGGCGGGATCGGTCGACCATCTCACCGTAGGTGCGCTGGACCTCGTTGGCGCGTGCAATCTGCTGCTGAAACTGAGGATCGAACACGCGCGCGGCGTAAACATAAGTGCCCGGCAGGTAGTTTAGCCTGGCAAGCGCACCGATCCGGTCGCTGCTGTTGATCGCGACGACTTCCTTATCCGCCAGTTCCGCAAACTCTTCCTTGGTGATGACGCTCTCGAGCGGCCGGTCATAGGGATTGACTAATGCAAGTGACCTGATGACCCCCTCGTCATCGACCCGAATGATGATTGCTTCGGACAATTCGCGCTGGAAAACCTGATAGAAAAACCCTTCAGCGAAACGAGGATCTTCAATCGGAACATCGCGAAGATATCTCGCCAAATCTCCACTCATGGTGGCCGTTTGGTTGGC
>JAZKHF010000171.1:0-2689 GCA_040385545.1 Pseudomonadota bacterium | reverse complement strand
CATTTCCGGCCGGTTGCGCCACCGGGCGCGCCGCCTGTCGATGCTGGCCGGCGCGATCACCATCCTCGCGGGAATCCTGTTCGCGACCGAATCGTCGACGCGCTTCCTGTCGACCCTGTCGATCGTTGCCGGCTGGTTGCTGGCGCGCAGTGTGGTCTTGTTGCTTGCCGCCAAAGTCGAGCATGGCTCGGTTCGCCTTTGGACCGGTATCGCCGCGTTGACCGATCTCGTCCTCGCCCTGATCCTGGCCGTCGGACTGTCGATCGCAACCCTGGTGGTCAGCCTGTTCGGCGCTACGCCCTACATGATCGCCAGCTTCGCCTGGGTTCTCGCCGCCAGCTTCATCGCGACCGCCATGTTCCTCCTCGAAATCGCCGCTTGCGCACGCGAATCGGCTGACCTTTGAGTCGGGGATGACCGCTTTGCCCACCCCTTCTTACGAGCTGACCCAGCTCGCACAGATCATCCAGCTTGCGGTTGCGCCCGTGTTCCTGCTCGCGGGTCTTGGTGCGTTCTTGAACGTTTGCGCCGGACGCCTTGCGCGGATCGTCGACCGGGCACGCGGACTGGAGCCGAAGATCCTCGGCAGTCGCGGCGAGGAACATGATCGGTTGATCGGCGAAGTCCGCCTGCTCGACCGCCGCATCCGGATCGTCAATCGCGCCATCTTCGCGACCGTGCTCGCCGCTCTGCTGATCTCGGCGGTGGTGATCCTGCTGTTCTGGGCATTCCTGTCAGGCTTCAAATTCGGCACTGCCATCGCCCTTCTGTTCATCGCCTCGATGATCTCGACCGGGGCAGGCTTTGCCATTTTCCTTCAGGAAACCCGGCTCGGTACCCGATCAGTCCGGGTACGCACCTCGATCCTCGATCATGAGGCCGATCCGGAAGATTAGCATCCGTCGATCGGGGATTGCCGATCCCGTTTTGTCGCGGCAGAATGAGGCGATACAGGGGGAGTATTGATGATGATTGTAACCGCGTTGGCTGCGTTTGCGGCCACAACGACTGCGCAAGCGGCACCACCGGCGGTCACACCGCCGCCCATCGTCCGGGTCGAGACCCCGGCACCCAACGCATCCGCCAAGGATTCTGGCCAAACCGCGGCCAAGAAAGCCGCCGATCAGGCCGCGTCGATGTCGATGTTCGCGGAGATGGCGGTCAAGGCGCTCGACCGGATCCTTCCGCCGCAGGCCGATCCCGAACCGGCCCGGCTGGCCCTCGCCCGCACCGCGATGGACGGCTTCATGCCGGCTGGCAGCTATGGCCGGATGTTCGATGTCCTGACCGACAATATGATGAACGACGTCTATGGCCGGATCATGGGCATGACCGGCACCGAATTGTCGAATGCCGTCGGCCTGCCGATCGCATCGGGCAAGGATAGCGGGCTGACCCTGATGCAGCAGGCAAGCAAGGGCGATCCGATGTTCGATGCGCGATTGAAGGCGTATGTTGCCGCCTTCAAGGTCGAGATGCGGCAGAGCATGAATATCATGGAGCCCAAGCTTCGCGAGGGCATGGCGCGGGCCATGGCGCGCCGGTTCGATGCCGCCCAGCTGACCGATCTCAATCGTTTCTTCGCCACCGATACCGGCCGCGCCTTCGGTCGGGACATGGTGCTGTTGTGGATCGACGGTGACGTCTTTCGCGGCATGTTCGCCAGCATGCCCGAAATGATGCGCGCCATGCCCGCGTCAGCCCAGCGGTTCGAAGCGATCGAGCGGCAATATCCCTGGCCGAAGAAGCCGGAGCCGAAAAAGGCACCCGCGCCGCGCAAGAAGAAATAAAGGCCTGTGGGCTGACAGCGGCGGCCCATTCATCGCCTCGACAAATCAGGGCCTCGCCAGTAACGCTGGCGAGGCTTTTTTTGCCCCCTTGCCATTTTTTCTGGAGCCTCGAAACCATCCATGGTTACTCGTTCATCGATCCTCGACCGCGTCCTCGTCCTTGAAATGGTCCGCGTGACCGAAGCGGCCGCCATCGCCGCCGCCAAGCTGGTCGGACGCGGCGACGAGAAGGCCGCCGATGCCGCTGCGGTCGAAGCGATGCGCACTGCGCTCAATCGATTGCCGATGGATGGCACGGTCGTGATCGGCGAGGGCGAACGCGATGAAGCACCGATGCTTTATATCGGCGAGAAGGTGGGCTCGGCGCAGGATGGCGGTCCCGGCATCGACATCGCGCTCGATCCGCTGGAAGGCACCACGATCACGGCCAAAGCCGGACCGAATGCGCTGGCCGTGCTGGCGATCGCGGAAAAGGGCGGATTGCTCAACGCGCCCGACGTCTATATGGAAAAACTCGCCATAGGGCCGGGCTATGCGTCGGGGACGATCGACCTCGACAAGAGCGTCGCCGAGAATGTCCGTTCCATTGCCCACGCCAAAGGCGTCGATCCGTCGGAAATTACCGCTTGCGTGCTCGACCGGGACCGCCATGCCGGGATCATCGCGGAGCTCCGCTCGCTCGGTTGCGGGATCCAGTTGATCCCCGATGGCGATGTCGCCGGGGTCATTTCGACCACCGACCCCGACACTGGCATCGACGTCTACATCGGAACTGGCGGCGCGCCCGAGGGCGTGCTTGCGGCGGCTGCTTTGGCGTGCGTCGGCGGCCAGATCCAGGGGCGGCTGGTGTTCCGCAACGATGACGAACGCGCCCGCGCCAAGCGCTGGGGGATCGACGA
>JAZKHF010000170.1:0-26118 GCA_040385545.1 Pseudomonadota bacterium | reverse complement strand
AACTTATACGGACTGTCTCTCCGCCACGCACCACCAAGACGAAACTTGGTGTTCACCCTCACTGATCAGGCGACCGGCTATGGAGAGAGATCCCCCAGCGCGGCGCGCAGGTCATCTGCGAAGGGCGCGAATCCCGACACGAGCGCGTCTGCATTGCGATTGATGGGTCGGCGTACTTGCTCCGCACTCGGCGTAAACACCGGCCGGTCGGATTCGTAGAAGCGCAGGCATTCGGGCGCGAACGGCAACTCCAGATAGTCGAGCAAGTCACGCACCGTGCCTTCGATATCGCCGATCAGATCCGCGAGTTCGATGCGTTTGATCCAGCCCGGTCGAAGCTCTTCGAAGTGCGCAAACAGACGGTGATAGGATCGATAGGTCTCGGCCAGGCTGTCGATGTCGTAGCTGAACGATGCCCCCCTGGCGAAATGTTGACGAAACATCGAAAGGCAGCAGGCGAAAGGGTCACGCCGCGTATCGATGATGCGCGCGTTGGGCAGGATCAGCTTGATCAGGCCGACATGCAGGCAGTTCGACCACTGCTTGTCCAGGAAGTAGGGGCGATCGGTCTGGCGCTTGGTGGCGACGCCGCGCAAATAATCCGTCCCCAGCGCGCGAAGCCGATCCGACGCGCAATCGGCAAGGTTTTCGGGATAGGCGGACAGGCCAGGCTGCCCGCCGCCGTCGAGCAGGCTCACGATCAATCCCAGGTCGGGCAGCTCCTGCATGCCCTCGATCAGGGGATGCGCCGACAATATCTGCTCGACCAGCGTCGATCCGCTGCGCGGCATCCCGAGGATGAAGATCGGCGCAGGGGACGGATCGCCCATGCCTTCATGCCGGGCCAGGAACCCGGGTGTGAACAAGGCAATGCTGCGATCGACCAGTTCCTTGACTGTAACGGCCGGCACTTCGCGCTGGACGCGCAGCCGATCGCGATTGGCGACGCGATACGCCGTCATGGCCGCGCCATAATCGCGACGATCCTCAAGTGCACGGGCAAGCGCGAAGTGCAGGTGAAATCGATCCTCGTCCGACGGCGAATCCGAGGCGAGGATCGCACGAATGGTCGCGATATCGTCGTCATCAAGCGCACCGATCTTGAGATTGGCGAGCTGCCACCAGGCCTCACCCTGATGGGGGACGAGCTTCAGCACCTCCCGATAGGCGGCGGCGGCATCCTTCGCCCGGCGCAGCGGCAGCAGCGTATGGCCGTACGCCAGCAACAATTCTGGTCGTCCGGGATAAGCCTGGACAAGCGCCGCGTTGATCTCGACAGCTTTGGATATCTCACCCAGGCCGACCAGGGCGGCCGCGCGCATGCGAAGATAATCGACATGGCGCGGCGCTGCTCGCAGCAAATGATCGGCTTGTGCCAATGCCTGATCGAACTTGCCTTGCAACAGGCAAGCATTTGCAAGGCGATAGCGCGCTTCGGTGAATGCGGGCACGATGTCGAGTGCGCGCCGCAAGACCAGTTCGGCAGGGCCATGCTTACCGATCGCAATTGCGACCTGGCCACGCAGATGCAGCGCCGCGGGGTCGGAGGAATCGTTATCCAGATACTGGGCGAGCATGAACTCAGCCGAGCCATAGTCGCCCCTAGTGATGGATGCCTGGGCACTGCGGAGCAAAGGCTGGGTCAGCGGGGCCGCCAGATAGCGCCGGAATGCCTTGGCGGCTCCTTGACGATCGCCCTTGGCTAACAGCTTTTCGGCGCGTCTGCGCCAGTCCGGCGCGGCATCCAGCAGCGGCGATGCATTGCTCAGGACATTAGGCGTTCGCATGGGCGGGATCTCTATCTGCTCGCGCCCCGAAATACTATTTGGATGGTTCTGCTACTGCTAACGAGCAGCGGAATATAGCATAGGAATATTGTCTCATTCTGGCACAATCGCCGCGACACGAATTCACGCAAAACATGGTTATCAAAACGCTAACGTTTATGTTAATTCAGGTTTAATGAGTCGGTCGATGTTCCCTCGCAGGGAGGAGCAAATCGGCCGAAAACGAACTTTTTAATCGCATAAACGGGGGATGATAACGATGAAAGCCACTTTTCTGACAGCAGCGACAGCCGCATTGCTCATGTCCGCCAGCAGCGCCACCGCGACCGTGGTCGTCTTCTCGACCCCGATCAACGTTCCGAACACGTTCGCGGGCGTTTATGTCAACTTGTTGACTGGTGCGTCGGGCATAACCCCAGCCGCCGTGCCCGGTTGGGACATCGATCTCTGGGGCAACGCCAACAACCTGGCGTTCTTTTTTAACGGCACCCCGGCATCCTCGTCGGGTGGCGTGGCCGGGTCGACGACCGGCCCTTATCTGGATCTCGCCCCCGGCGCGGTCGTTTCAGCGGGTTCGACATTCTCGGCCGTCACAGCGAGCCTTGCCGCGGCAGCATTTCAGGCTCCCGGCAACCATATTCTCGGCTTCCGGTTCTTCAATGAGTCCACCAACGCCATCAATTATGGTTATATGACGACCACCAGCGAGGGGGCGAATGGCTTCCCGCATACGATTACCGGATGGGCGTTCGAGAATAACGGCGGCGCCATCACCATTCCAAGCGTGAGCGGCGCGGTTCCAGAGCCGGCCACCTGGGCGATGATGCTCATGGGTTTTGGCGCAATCGGTTGGGCGATGCGCCGCCGTCGCGCAACGACGGTGCGAGTCAGCTACTCGACCTGATTGCAAGAAATTTAAGAATAGCAGCCGCCGTCCCGATCGAACGGGGCGGCGGTTCCTTGTGCATCTCCGCGATTGACCGCATCGAACCAGCCACGCGCTCACCTGGGCAACTCACCCCTCGCCGGTTTCCGATTGCCGGCCAACGTGTGAGTGGCCCCGTTGCGAGGCGAGCACCTCCTGGCGATGACGTTCGCGGTACGAGGCGCGCTGCTGTTCGCTGCGCTGCGAATGGCAGGCACCGCAACTCGCGCCTTCTTCGTAGAGCGGTGAGGCGAGATCATGCTTGCCGAGCGGTCGGCGACAGGCCCGGCAGAGCTGATATGTCCCGCGTTCAAGCCCATGACCGACGGTGACCCTCTCGTCGAACACAAAGCATTCACCGCGCCAAAGGCTGGCTTCCTCGGGCACCACTTCGAGATATTTGAGGATCCCGCCGCTCAGGTGATGGACGTCTTCCACGCCTTCTTGTCTTAGAAAGGCGGTCGACTTTTCGCAGCGGATCCCGCCAGTGCAGAACATCGCGACCCGCGGCTGCCGTCCGCGGCCCAGCAGATCGTCTCGAACGCTTCGAAACCAGGCCGGGAAATCGCGAAAGCTGGCTGTATTTGGATTGATTGCACCGGCAAAGGTCCCGACCGACACCTCATAATCGTTGCGCGTATCGATGACGATGGTGTCCGGGTCCGCGATCAACTGGTTCCAGTCTTCCGGCGCTACGTATGTCCCGACAATTTTCACGGGGTCGACGGGCTCCCCCATCGTCACGATCTCGCGTTTGACGCGTACCTTCATCCGATGAAACGGCATTCCGGTGGTCGACGACAGCTTTACCTCAAGGTCGCCGCATCCGGGCAGGCCGCGGATGTGATCCAGTGCGGTCGCTAGCGCCTCCCCGGTCCCCGCGATCGTGCCATTGATCCCCTCGGACGCAAGCAACAACGTGCCGCGAATGCCCAGTCCCCGACATAAGCGCTCGAGTGGCTCGCGCAGGCCCTGACAGTTCGCGAAATGCGTAAAACGATAGAGTGCAGCCACCATCAGCGGCTCGGCAGATGGCGGTAAAATCATGAAGGGGCCGAATTCCGCTCGCGCACGGCTGCAAATTCGACGTCGGGCCAGTCCTTGATCAGGCGGTCGAATTCCCACGGGTTGCGCATCAGCAGCACCTGATCGCCGTCCTGGTCCACCGCCGACTGGCTTTGGTGCGATCCGATCAGCCGCTTCAGTTGCGCCTTGTTCTCGGAGCGAACCCACCGCGCCACCTCAAAGGGTGCGGCCTCGAACTCGACCTTGGCGCCATATTCCTGGCTCATGCGCGCGGTCAGCACGTCGAGCTGAAGTTCGCCGATGACACCCACGATCCACGCCCCCCCGGAATCGGGCTTGAACAGGCGGATGACGCCTTCCTCGGCCAGATCCGACAGGCCACGGCGCATCTGCTTCACTTTCAATGGGTCACCAAGGCGGACCCGGCGCAATATTTCCGGTGCGAAGTCGGGAAGTCCGGTGAAGGTCAGTTCGCCTTTCTCGGTCAGCGTATCGCCCACGCGAAGCGTGCCGTGGTTGGGAATGCCGACGATGTCGCCGGCAATCGCACCCTGGGACAATTCGCGATCGCGGGCGAAGAAGCTGATCGGGTTATGGATCGCCATCGCTTTGCCGAGCCTGCTGTTGGTCACCTTCATGCCCTTCAGGAGCTTGCCCGAGCATATCCGGACGAAGGCGACCCGATCCCGGTGGTTGGGGTCCATGTTGGCCTGGACCTTGAACACGAATCCGGTCAACCGGGCTTCGTCGGGCTGGACGGGCGACGGGCGGGCGGGCTGCGGTTGCGGCGGGGGGCCGTGAACCGCCAGGCCGTCGAGCAATTGCTCGATCCCGAAGCTTCTCAGCGCGCTGCCGAAGAAGACCGGCGTGAGGTCACCTTCTCGAAATGCTTTCAGGTCAAAGGCGGGATAGGCCGCGAGCGCCAGTCCGCCATTTTCGAGAAGGCTTTGGGAAGCCTCCGGCGGGATGGCCTGGGCGATAGAAGGATCGTCGACACCGGTGCATTTCAGGGACTGACCAATGGCCAGGCCGTCCGACCGGTCGGCAACGAGGAGCTGGTCGAGGGTCAGATCGTAGAGTCCGTGAAACAGGCCGCCGATGCCGGTCGGCCAGTTTTGCGGGCTGACATCGAGTTGCAGCTTTTCCGCAATCTCGTCGAGCAGTGCGAAAGGGCTCAGTCCTTCGCGGTCCACCTTGTTGATGAAGGTGATGATCGGGACGTTACGAAGCCGGCATACCTCGAACAGCTTGAGCGTCTGGGCCTCGATGCCCTTGGCCGCGTCGATGACCATGACGGCGCAGTCGACCGCGGTCAGCGTGCGGTAGGTATCCTCGGAGAAATCCTGATGACCCGGCGTATCGAGCAGGTTGAACAGGATCGGGCCGCGTTGGAAGGTCATCACCGAACTGGTCACCGAGATGCCGCGCTCCTGCTCGATCTTCATCCAGTCCGACCGTGCCCGTCGGCGGTCGCCCCGCGCCCGAACCTCGCCGGCCTCGTGGATGGCACCGGCCATCTGCAGCAGGCTTTCGGTCAGCGTCGTCTTGCCGGCGTCCGGATGCGAAATGATCGCGAACGTGCGGCGTTCGAGGTCGCGATGGGCTGGTGCTGCCCCGGGCGAGGGCGCGGCCACGGGGATTGGCGGCGAGCGCTGGTCGGTAGTCGTCTCGGAGGTCATTAGAAAACTCATTAGGGGGAGGCGGTGGCGACCGGTACTGGACGCCGAGCATGAAATTTGCCGTTAGCAGTTTCGGCAACCGCCGAAAATGGAGCAAGTCGACTGGACCGGATTTCGGCCTGCGATGCGGTTCGCCCTTGCCTAAGTCGGTGCGAACGCTTTGGTGAAGATCGGCAGCACCTGATCGAGGTGGGTAGTACGTTGGGCCGGGGTGAGTTCGACGGGAAGCCCGAATGCCAGCTGCGACAGAAAGTTGCCGCAAATCATCTGGAAAAACAGGATCGAAACCACGATTGGGTCGCCTTGGGCCATCGCGCCTTTCGCCATTTGCTCGCGGAAGAAATCAGCGGCACGAACCTGGCAGATGACGGGTCCCGAATCGTAAATCTGGCGGCCGAGATCGGGGTGGGCGATGCACTGAGCGATAACGACGCGGAATAGCCCGACATAGGTCGGGTCGAGAAATCGATCGAGCATCTCTTCAGCGATCGCCCGCAACGATTGGTCGAGCGGTGCTTGGGTTGCCATCGCGGTCTGCAGTGCGCCGTCGCTTGTCACGCAGCGTTCGGTAACGAGGGCCCGCAGCAGACCGGGCTTGTTCTCGAACATGTCATAAAGCGTTGCTAACGATCCGCCCGAGTGGCGGACGATATCGTTGAGGGTGGTGGCGTCGAAGCCCTTCTCGACGAACAATTCGTGGGCCGCGCAAAGCATCGCCTCGCGGCGCTTCCCGCGCTTGCTGTCGTGGTCGCACCTTGCTCCCAACATTCCGAAAAATCCTCCCGACGATCTCGCGATTGACGCGTAGTGTAAGTTACATTACATGAATGAACAGGCGCTGACTACCCGCCGCGACTCGAGCTTCGATAGACAGGGACCTGCGCTCGCAGCGACCAAAGGATCGAAGGTCGGCGCGGCGTTGTCGGTTCCTCCGCTGACCCGTCAGCTTGTGCCAGTGCATCCGTTTTTGTTCTCCAATGCCTTCGATCGCCCGCCTGCAAGGATGCCTTATGCGCGCCGCTTCCGCCACCCTGTCTCGTCATCTCCCGCGACCTATCCAAAAGGCGTTCATCGTCGTCGCGCTGCTGCTTGCCGGCTGTTCGTCGGGCGAAGGCGGCGCGCCTCCACCGCCTCCACCGGCTGCCGTGACCTATGTCACCGTGGCGTCGTCGAGCGTCGCAACCCTGGTCGAACTTCCCGGGCGCGTCGCCGCTGTCCGAACGGCGGAGGTGCGGGCCAGGATCGATGGGATCGTGGAGCGAAAGCTCTACGTTGAAGGCTCCGATATTAGCCGCGGTGCGTCCTTGTTCCGGATCGATCCGCGACCATTGCGCGCGGCGCTCGACATCCAACTGGCCAACGCCAGAAGTGCGCAGGCCGAGGTCGATAATGCAGCGCGCGAAGTCCAGCGTTATGCACCGCTGGTCGCGGTCGATGCGATCAGCAAGCAGGAATATGACGCCGCAAGGGCGCGACTTGCCAAGGCTCAAGCGGCGGTGGGATCGGCCCAGGCCCAGATCCGGCAAGCGCGCCTGACGCTCAATTACACCAATGTCACCGCACCGATTTCGGGTCGCGTCGGCCGCGCCGAAGTGACCGAAGGCGCGCTTGCAAGCCAGTCAGCCGGCACCTTGCTGACCCGCATCGAGCAGCTTGATCCAGTCTATGTCAATTTTACCCAGTCGAGCGAGGAACTGGCGCGGCTGCGTGGCGGTGTCGCGGGTGCGGGGCGTGGCTTGTCGCCGACGGTGACGGTGCTGATGGACAATGGACAGCCTTATGGGATGACTGGGTCGCTCAACTTCCTCGACCAGTCGGTCGACCCCACCACCGGAAGCGTCGGGCTGCGAGCAACGTTTCGGAATCCGGGTCGGCAATTGCTGCCCGGCCAATTCGTTCGCGTTCGGGTCCAGACCGGGAGCAACCCCAACGGCATCGCGGTGCCGCAGCGCGCGGTTCAGATCACCCAGCAGGGTGGTAGCGTGATGATCCTCGGGCCGGGCAACATCGCGCAGCCGCGGCCGGTCAAGCTGGGCGTGGTCGAGGGCGATCGCTGGGTCATCCTGAGCGGCCTCAAGTCAGGCGACAAGGTGATCGTCGACGGGCTTCAGAAGGTGATGCCGGGCGCGAAGGTCGATCCCAAGCCGTTGGGCGCGGCACGTCCGCCCTATCGCCGTCCCGCACCGGCACCCGCAAATGCTCGCTAATTTCTTCATCGAGCGCCCGGTTTTCGCCTGGGTAATTGCGCTCGCCATCACCCTGGCCGGCTTCCTGGCGCTGCGAACGCTGCCGATCGAGCAATATCCGACCATCGCCCCGCCGTCGGTGACGATCAACGTCACCTATCCGGGCGCCGACGCGGCGACGCTGGAAAGCAACGTCACCTCGATCATCGAAAAGGAGATGAACGGGGTCGAGAATTATCTATATATGGCCTCGACATCAGCTGCCAACGGCACCGCGACGATTACGGTGACGTTCGAAAGTGGCACCGACATCGACCAGGCCCAGATCGACGTCCAGAATCGGCTCAGCAGGGTCGAGCCGCGCCTGCCCGAGGAGGTGCGCCGCCAGGGCATTACGGTCAGTGAGCAGAACAGCAATTTCCTGCTGATCGTTGCGCTCACTTCGCCAGACGGCAGTCTCAGTGCGCTCGATCTGGGCAATTATGCGAGCACGCGGATTCTCGATGATATCCGCCGCGTTCCGGGCGTCGGCAACGCTTTCCTGTTCGGGTCCGAATATGCGATGCGCATCTGGCTCGATCCGGAGAAGTTGGCCGGTTACAATCTGTCCTCGGCTGAAGCGCTGGCAGCGGTTCGAGAACAGAACAGCCAGACCCCCGGCGGACAAATCGGTGCACTTCCCGCCGTTGCCGGTCAGCAGCTCAACGCCACGGTCATCACCCAGAGCCGCTATTCGACCCCCGAGGAATTTTCGCAGATTATCGTGCGGAGCAATCCCGACGGGTCGAGTGTCCGCCTGGGCGACGTCGGGCGGGTCGAACTTGGTGCCGCGTCCTACGACACCACCACACGACTCGACGCCAAGCCGATGGCCGGGATCGCGGTCCAGCTTGCGCCGAGCAGCAATGCGCTTGCAACCGGAGACGGCGTGAAGAAACGAATGGAAGTGCTGAAGGCGGCCTTCCCGACAGGCGTTACCTATTCCATTCCCTATGACACCACGACCTTCATCTCGATTTCCGTCGAGGAGGTGGTCAAGACCTTGATCGAGGCGATGGTCCTCGTGTTCCTGGTCATGTACCTGTTCCTGCAGAACATCCGCGCCACGATCATCCCAACGATCGTCGTTCCGGTGGCCCTGCTCGGCGCCTGCCTTGGCCTCTACTTCCTGGGCTATTCGATCAACGTGCTGACCCTGTTCGGCATGGTGCTGGCGATCGGCATATTGGTCGACGACGCGATCGTGGTGATCGAGAATGTCGAGCGGATCATGGCCGAGGAAGGCCTGCCGCCCAAGGAAGCGACCTACAAGGCGATGGGCCAGATCGTCAGCCCGATCATCGGCATCACCCTGGTGCTGATCGCGGTGTTCGTGCCGATGGCCTTTTTCCCAGGCTCGACCGGCGGCATCTATCGCAATTTCTCGGTCACGCTGGCCTTTTCGCTCGCCTTTTCAGCCTTGCTCGCGCTGACGCTGACACCGGCGCTTTGTGCAACCCTGCTGAAGGACAGCAAGCACACCACCGAGGGCAAGGGCTTCTTCGCGCGCTTCAATCGCGGCTTTGCCAAGACCACCGATCGTTATGAAGGCGCGGTCGACAAGATCGTGTCGCGCCCGCGCCGCTGGATGGCGGTGTTTGCCGCGCTCGTCGCCCTGGTGGGGGTGATCTACATGGCGGTCCCGACGTCGTTCCTGCCGGAAGAAGACCAGGGCTACATCATCACTGTCGTCCAGGCGCCGCCCGGCGCGACGCGCGAACGGACCCAACTGGCGGTCGACGAAGTGGAACGCTTTTTCATGGCCCAGCCGCAGGTGCGTCAGGTGATCAGCGTGCTCGGCTTCAGCTTCTTTGGATCAGGCCAGAATGCGGCGATCGTGTTCGTGCCGCTGAAACCATGGGACGAACGCAAGGGTACGGAGAACAGCGCCGCCGCGCTGGCCGGCAAGTCGATGGGCGCGCTCGGCGGATCGACCAATGCGATGATTTTCTCGCTTGCACCGCCGTCGATCCCAGAGCTTGGCACATCGACCGGATTCGCGATGCGGCTGCAGGACAAGGGCGGGCTCGGCCCTCAAAAATTGCTCGATGCGCGCAACCAGATGCTCGGGATGGCCGGCCAGTCCAAGGTCGTCGTCGGGGTCCGGCCCGAAGGGCTGGAGGATGCTCCACAACTCAAGGTGGCGGTCGACCGCATCAAGGCGCGCTCGCTCGGCGTGCAGATCCAGGACATCAACGACTCTTTGTCGATCGCTTTCGGATCCGCCTATGCCAACGACTTCAACCGCGAGGGCAGCGTATTGCGTGTGCTGCTGCAGGCCGATGCACAGCAGCGAATGACGCCCGAGGACATCCTTAGCCTGCAGGTTCGCAATGCGACCGGCGGGATGGTGCCATTCTCGGCCTTCACCACTGCCACCTGGCAGACCGGGTCGCCGCAGCTACAGCGCTATAACGGCTTCCCGTCGATGAGCCTTGCCGGCGATGCCGCGCCCGGTCAGTCGACCGGCGCCGCAATGGCCGAAATGGCCAAGTTCGCAAGCCAGTTGCCGCCCGGCATCGGCTATGAATGGACCGGCTTGTCGCTCGAGGAACAACAGGCGGGCGACCAGGTGCCGTTGCTGCTTGGCCTGTCGTTGCTGGTCGTCTTCCTGTTGCTCGCGGCATTATACGAAAGCTGGTCGATACCGGTGGCGGTGCTTTTGGTGGTGCCGCTTGGGGTGCTCGGCGCCCAGCTGTTCGGATTGCTGCGCGGGATGCCGATGGACGTCTATTTCAACATCGGCATCATCACCATCATCGGGCTTAGCGCGAAGAATGCCATCCTGATCGTCGAATATGCCAAGGATCTGGAGGAGCAGGAAGGCCGATCGGTGATCGACGCGACGATGGAGGCGGTGCGACTTCGCTTCCGACCGATCCTGATGACCTCGATGGCGTTCATCCTGGGCGTCTTGCCGTTGGTCATTAGCACCGGCGCGGGCGCCGCGGGGCGAAGCGCGTTGGGCACTGGCGTGATGGGCGGGATGATCACCGCGACCCTGCTCGGTGTGCTGTTCATTCCCCTGTTCTACGTGGTCGTTAGGACGCTGCTGGCAGGGATCGCCGAGCGTCGCCGCGGGAAGCCGACCCATCCGTCCGAGGAAGCCACGTCCGATGCGTAAATCCGTTCCATTGATCGTCGCGGCGTTGCTGGCCGGCTGCTCGCAGAACCCGAAATATATCCAGCCCGGACTTCCGACCGCGCCCGTCTATGCCGACGCGAGCAGGGAACCGGGATTGCGGGCGACCGAGGTCGCGTGGCGGAGCTTCTTCCGCGATCAGCAATTGCAGGCGCTGATCGATCGCGCCTTGGTGAACAATCGCGACCTGCGGGTGGCCGTTCTTCGGATCGAGGAAGCGCGCGGCCAGTATCGGATCCAGCGCGCCGACCAATTGCCCAATGTCAATGCGACCGGCGTCGCATCGCGCACGCGCACATCGGGTGAACTTGGCCAGGGGCCGTCGGTCACCGCAAATCGCTTCGACATCGGTGCGCAGGTCGCGTCGTTCGAGATCGACTTCTGGGGCCGGGTACGAAGCCTGACCGAGTCGGCGCGGGCCAATTATCTCGCCACAGCCTACGCGCAGCGCGCCTTCCAGATCAGCTTGGTCGCCGATGTCGCCAACACCTATCTCAACGATCGGGAGCTTGACCAACGGATCGCGCTGGCCGACCGCGCGGTCGGCAGCCGCACCCGCGCGCTGGAAATCGCCAAGCTGCGACTCGATGCGGGAGTCACGTCGGGTCTCGACTACCGCCAGACCGAAGTTTTGCTGACGCAGGCGCAGACCGAGCGTTCCAACCTCGAGCTCCAGCGTGCCCAAAATCGCAATCTGCTCGACCTTCTGGTCGGAACGCCGACGACTGGCATATTGCCCGCAGCGCTCCCGCTCGATGCGCAGGGGATCGTCGAGAGTATCACGCCCGGCCTTCCGTCCGAGTTGCTGCTCAACCGGCCCGACATCTTGCAGGCCGAGGAGTTGCTGCGCGCATCCTATGCCGATGTCGGCGCGGCGCGGGCCGCGCGCTTCCCGCGGATCAGCCTGACCGCGGCGCTCGGCTTTGCAAGCACGGCGTTGAGCTCCCTGTTGAGCGGCGGCGCGTTGACCGGATCGCTTGGCGGCAATGTCGATTTCCCGCTGTTCGACGCCGGTCGCGGCCGCGCCAATGTCGACGTGGCCAAGGCGCGTCAGGGGATTGCCATCGCCAGTTACGAGCGGGCAATCCAGAGCGGCTTTCGCGAAGTATCCGACGGGCTGGTGGCGCGCCGCTGGCTAATGGACCGGATGGCCTCGCAGCAGCGCGAACTGGCGGCCCAACGCGCCCGCGCCAATCTCGCCACATTGCGCTATCGCAACGGTGTGGCGAGCTATCTCGAAGTGCTCGACGCGGAGCGCGACCTGTTCGCCGCCGAGCAGCAGACGGTACAGACGCGCCGGGAGCAGTTGGCGAACGCGGTAGCGCTCTATGTAGCTCTGGGTGGCGGGATTGAGCCGACCGAAGAGGTACGGTGATCTCTAGGCTTGTACAGTTCACGGCCAGCTAGTGCTCGGTCTGGCAACCCTTTCACCTGAAATCGCAAATCTAACGGGGTTTTTGAGCAAGAACAGGCACCAACTAGCGAAAAAGGGCAATCAGACCTTCGATTTTACTAGGGGAAGCTCACATTTGAAGGTCGATCAGAACAGGCATGGAAATTCCGGTGGATCACGCAGATTGTGCCTGCTCAACGTCCTGAAATAGCGGGAACTGGTCGGTCGGGGCGGTGAGTTTTCGTACACAAATTTTCTGCGGCGCTTGACACGATTCAACTAGTCCTGCATCTTTGAAGCAACCCGGGGCCAAAGGCTTGGGGTAATCGGCGCAATGCGTCACAACGGCGAAGCAGATCCCGAACCTGCATCGTCTGCGAACAAAGTTCGCCACTCCCGATAGAGTTACTGGTCAGATGTCTGCTCGCTCAAAGCGAACGGCTCTGAGTCATCTTCTTGGGAGGACTAAAATGAGCGTACCGATTGTCTCAGAAATTCAACTGCGGTCCATTGAGCAAATATGGCCCCATCCGGCAAATGCCAGAAGCCATTCTACCAAGCAGCAAGCAGCTGTCGCTCGTTCGATGCGCGAAAACGGTTTCACAAACCCGCTGCTGATCGACGTCGACGGGGTCGTCATCGCGGGACATTGCCGATTTCTTGCAGCGAAGAAGCTCGGACTGACACACGTCCCTGTCATTGTCCTGGAACATCTCACCCCCGCGCAAACCCGAGCCTATCGGATTGCCGACAATCGCCTGGCTGAGGTCGGCAGCTCCTGGTCCAAGGAAATGTTGTCGCTCGAGCTTACAGCAATTGCTGCCGAGTTTCCGAAGATTGATCTCACGCTTACCGGGTTTGATTCCGGCGAAGTCGAGCTGCTGCAAAGCATCACACTCGGCGCTGGCGAGCCGGGGCTGGCGGAAGAGACCCTCGACGTATCCAATGCGCCGCCCGTCACCCACTTTGGTGACATGTGGAAAATTGGACGTAGCCGGCTTCTGTGCGGAGATTCCAAATGTCCCCAATCCTACGAGAAACTCCTCGGCCGTGAGAGGCCCCACATGATCCTTACCGACCCGCCCTACAACGTCCGCATCAAGAACAATGTCTCGGGTTTGGGAAAAACAAAGCATCGTGAATTTGTTGAGGCAACGGGCGAGTTGGATGAAAGAGAATGGCTCGAGTTTCTGACATCCGTCCTGGCGCAGATCAGTAGGGTCAGCCGAGCTGGCTCACTCCACTACATTTTCATGGATTGGCGCTCCATCCAATTGCTTCTGGATGTCGGCAAGTCATTTTACGACGAGCTTCTCAACCTTGTTGTCTGGAAAAAATCGAACGCCGGGATGGGCAGCTTTTACCGATCTCAGCACGAGCTGATTGCAGTGTTCCGTTACGGCTCCCGATCCCACACAAATAACATTATGCTCGGTGCGAACGGCAGGCATCGCAGTAATGTATGGGAGTATGCAGGAGCGAATAGTTTTGGCCCGGATCGGCCTGAACAGCTGGAGATGCACCCGACGTGCAAGCCGGTCCCGCTTCTGGTCGACGCCATTAAAGACGCGACACATGTTGACGACTTGGTGCTCGATGTATTCGGTGGATCCGGAGCTTCTCTTATCGCCGCCGAAAGAGTGAGCCGAAAAGCGCGTCTGATCGAGTTGGATCCGCTCTATTGCGACGTCGCCATCAGGCGAGCCGAAGCTCAGGGACTCACAGCCACGCTTTGTGGCTCAGGGCAAACCTTTGCGGAGGTCAGCGATGAGCGCGCCAGCCAACAAGCCTGACAGGGACAAAAAGGGCTGCTTCGTTCGAGGGAATAGCGGTAATCCGAATGGTCGTCCGAGGAAGGGCGGAGCTAGCCGTCCTCTTGACGTGCTGCAGATCTTAACTGAGCCCGTATCGATACGGATCAATGGTGATACGCAAAAAGTATCCTTAGCTGAGGCTCGCTTACGTCAGCTGATTACCAAGGCAATGAAGGGTGACGTAAAAGCAGCCATTAAATGCATTCGGCTGGCAGAAAAATATAAATTGATCACCCCTGCAATCAAGCATGAAACCTATCCGGGAGGCGCTAACCTGACTATTCCTCGAGAATGGACGGCGGACGAATTCCTCGAAATGTATCAGAAGTTTGGCGACCCACCCTGGCCCGGTGAGCGCGACGGGCTAATTCCTCCGGAGCGCCGTACCAAGTTCAACCCGAACGGGTTGACGGTTACCTGATATGGATCCGCGCGACGACTCCGATGACGAGTTCGAACCGAACTACGAGTTTTGTTCACCTGCTTGGGAGGAAACTCAGTTCAAGGTTGGGGAGAAGCGTGGCCGCGGTAGACCAAAAGGCGCAAGAGGAGAAAAAAAGATCGCTCAGGAACTGTTTTTGGAGCGCCATGAGGTACGCGAAGACGGTCAAACTAAAAGTCTGACTGCACTTGAGATCATCATTAAGGTAGTTCGCAATGCTAGCCTTCAATCTGACCCGGCGCATGCCGCAGTGCAGGATCTGATCGAGCGACATACTCCGCAGTCTCGTGAGCCCCGCCGCATTCTTGCAATATTACTAGAGAAGACTTCGATGGAGATCTGGGAGGAGAGGTTCGAGCACTTGAGGAATAGGGATTAAGCTCACGCGGGATGCTGACCCGCGTTCGTTTCCGAGACTTATTTTGTAAGGGGTCGGTATCCACTTGGAGAAATTTACACTTCAAAGGCGTCAGCACATCCACAAACTATCGTACACACTGCAGTATATAAAACCTCTGACTAGATTGCCGTCATTCTATATGCTTAATCTAGATAATAAGTCAAATGAACGAAGATAAAGTAAGTTATCCCCGATATTTCCGCTATTAACTTCTCTACTAATACATGTTCTGACTTGACTGGTTCTAAGTAGTAGGGAGTACTCCAACAAGTTACGCAAAATGTTGGAGGTAAAAAATGGAAATTGACAATAGTGTCAGCATATGGCCGACGCTGGGCGATATCTCTCACCCGATGGACCGCATTGGATTCATTGGTGGCAGCGACGCAAACGCAATCTTGAGCCGAAACGCCGACCGTATCGATCGGCTTTGGCGGGAAAAGCGCGGGGAAGTCTTGTCTGAAGATTTGACGGGCGTCCTGCCGGTCATGTTGGGCACATGGACAGAGAACTTCAATCGACAGTGGTTCGAATGCGTAACCGGCCAGACGGTGTCCCCCTCTGATCATACTCTGAGCTGCAGCACATATGCGTGGCGGACCTGCAACCTCGATGGATTTATCGAGGATCGGGGGGCAGTGTGGGAGGCAAAGCACACCGGTGCATTCACAAAATCCGACGAAGTGCTCGAACGGTACATGCCCCAGCTTCAGCATAATATGGCCGTTGCAAAGTCAGACCTCGCGGTTCTCTCGGTCATCTTCGGTAATCACAAGTTCGAGATCTTCGAGGTCGCATCGGACTGGTTGTATCAACTGGATCTGCTCGAAGCAGAAGAAGACTTCTGGGACTGCGTGCAGACTGGACGCGTGCCGGTTGCCATCTCACCTCCAATACCGCCCCGGCCCGTCGGGGTTCGGGAAGTTTGCCTCGAAGGAAACAACTCCTGGGCCGCGGCCGCGGCGGACTGGGCTCAGAATAGGGAGCCGGCGAGGATTTACGCCGACGCCTGTAGCCAGATCAAACAGCTGATCGAGCCAGATGTCTCGCGAGCCTTTGGCCACGGAATCGAAGCCAGGAGAAGCAAGGCGGGCGCCATAAGCATCCGGGAGATGGCGTCGTGAGCCGCGCGGCGGCGGCTCCGCACGTGTACCGGGCAATCAATGCGATCACCGCGGCCATGGCATCAGAGGGCATCCCTAGGGCCCATACTAATGAGCAGGACCGATATTCTTATCGATCGATCGACGATGTCCTCGGCCGGCTTGCTCCGCTCCTCGCCACGCACCGATTGTGTGTTCTACCCCGGATATTGAAGCATAGAAGCGCCGATGGTCTCGAGGTCAGCCAAGGATATTTGACCAGGGTTCACGTCCTGATCGCTTATGATTTAGTGAGCAGTCGGGACGGATCGATCCATACGATAAAGGCGCCGGGTGAGGCACTCGACTCTTCCGACAAGGCAACAGCCAAGGCGATGTCGGCGGCGTACAAGAGTGCGATGCTGCAGACCTTCTGCGTGCCCGTAACGGGCGGTGAGGACGCAGATGCCAAAAGCCCGAGAACAAGAAAGCTTATAATCGGAAAAGAGCCCGTACAGGGCTGGCAGGCCTGGGCAGACGATATCGTGGAGATGATCGGATCTTGCGAGACCGTCGAAGCACTGGATCGCATTCGCATTCGGCAGGCTGCGTTGCTCACATCCATCAGCCGGGAACGCGCTGATCTCTATGCCAGCCTGGGAGCGGCGTTCTCAGCCCGAATGGAGGATTTAGCGACGACTCCTTCCCACGCGGTAAAAGAAGAACATGCCACAATCGCGGACACATCGGCTTCCACCCCGGCAGAGACCGTCGATGCTTAGGGGGCGCCTCCCGCCAAGGATCGCGGCACCCAAGACTTCTAATCTACGATCCTGTCCAGCGCACCGCGCGTGGGTGCGGAAGCACCAGTGCTCGGTACCCGGCTGCCTCGCGTTGCCGATCGAATGCGCTCATGTGCGGCGCAATACCGATGGGGGAATGGCGCTTAAGCCATCCGATCGATGGGCGATCAGTTTGTGCTCTAGGCATCATGCGGAACAGCATCACCTGGGAGAACGGCGGTTCGAGGCGAAATATAATCTCGACCTTTACTCTTTGGCGATGGAATTTTTCAGGAAATCGCCACAGCACACCAAGCTGGCTCCGCAAGCTATTTGAGCCGGAAATGAGTGCGAGGTTAAGCGGGCAAGAGTAGGGGCGGGGCCATGCCCCGTGCCTATAATCCAGCTTCACCCTTTCGCTACTTCAACAGCTCGCCCGAGGTGATCCGCTTGGCGGTGATGCTATATCTCAATTATCCGCTGAGCCAGAGGAACGTGGATAACTTGACGCACGAGCGCGGGATCAACAATCGTGCGAAACGGTAAGCTAAGGGTAGAACCGGTTCGGCCCGATGTTCGCCGACGACATCCGCCAGCAACTGGTCAGCCGCACGCGCGTTTTCCGGCAATGGCAATGGCAATGGCAATGGCAATGGCAGTGGCACCTCGACGAAATGTACGTGAATGTGAACGGCGAGATGCACTTCCTGTGGCGTGCGGTGGGTCACGCGGCGAGATACGCGAGAGTAAAAGGCCTGTAGTCTAACGGGTTAGACAGGGACGCGCCTGCGCCAGTTTCTCTAATTGCGTTGAACTCTTTGACTAATTTTCTAGTTTCTCGCCCCCTCGCACGGTTGTGGAAGTGATCGGCGACGGCCACTTGGCCGCCTTCACTCGCGGGAACGTGGCGCACAGTTCGCTCGCGCTGCCGGTGGATGCAAGCTCACGATTTTCCCCTCGACTCTAAATTCTGATTTAATAACTTGCTATTTGTTCTCTTTCTGTTGCCTCGACGGACAGTCAGAAAGTCTTAACATGGCCGCTTCCAATGAGGGCTTCGATGCGTCGAATTGATTTGGCACATCACTTCGCCGCCGCAAGAGAACATTGAACGAGTTTCGAACGATTTAACCATCCGGAAAAAGCACCTCTTCATTAAACATTCGTGCAAGTCGTAGTGATTTCTGACGTTGGAGATAGCAAGGGAAGGTTGAGCGAGTTTGGAAATGAAAATGGCCGTAGCATCTGTTTGGGATCCTTGGAGCCCGACAAGCTGGTCAGGCTGTAGCCTGCACCTGCTCCGCTCGTTGGTCGACGATTATGGGGCGACACCGATCGCCCTAGGTCCGACTGCGATCCCAACTTCGCTGAAAACTCGCATTCTGGCGCATCTTAGCAATCAGCGAGGGCAGATCTATGTCTCCGAGTTAACAGAACCTACCTTGCGCTATTTTGCAGCGCGGACAGCAGAGAAGCTTAATCAAATAGAATGCGACTGTGTGCTTGCCTTTGGTGCGCACACGACCGCTTTTCTTGAAACAGATCTACCGATCTATCAGTTTTGGGACTGTACCTTCGAAGGCAATCTTGAGTATCCGTGGTTCGCCAAGCTAGCTAGTCCCTGTATCCGCACGGGCCACTTAATGGAACGCAAGTCTCTCCAAACGGCGGCAATGAGTTTCTACTCGTCCGAGTGGGCTATTGACTCGGCAGTTCAGACGTACGGCGCTGACCCGAGCCGGATTAAGCTCGTGCCCCTCGCTGCTAACATCGACTGCAACCGCAGTACGGAAGATGTGGAGCGTTTGATCGCGAAACGCTCAAACACGGTGATTGAGTTGCTTTTCTTAGGCGTCGACTGGGTACGAAAAGGAGGTGACCTGGCGTTGGCGGTGGCTCACGAGCTCAACTCCCGTGGAATGCCTACAATCCTACACGTAGTCGGCTGCGCTCCGAATCTGAGGGGAGAGATGCCCGACTTTGTGCGGCCGCATGGTTTTCTCGACAAAGACACACCCGCAGAATTAGCCAAGCTTCAGTCTTTAATAGGGATGTCGCACTTCCTGCTAGTCCCATCTCTCGCGGAGGCCTTCGGCGCGGTCTATGCCGAGGCGAGTTCGTTTGGCACACCGTCGTTGGCGCGGCGATTGGGCGGGGTCGACTCCGTGATTACCGAAGGCGTCAACGGCTACCTATTTGATCGCCAAGCCCCCCCCGCAGCTTATTGCGAAACAATCGAACGTCTCTGGAACAATCCCGAAAAGTATCGAGCGTTGGCCCGCTCCTCGTTCCGCCACTTCACTGAGCAGCTGACATGGAAATATTCTGCGGGAAAGCTGCTTGGCTACATAAACGATGATCTGAACAGCAGAGCCGACCGACGCCAAATCTCATGATTTTCAATTCGGGTCGAGGCTGCCACTTGGCCGCTAACGGCTAGATTAGGTTGGGATTGGAAACTACCTGATGTCTTTTGTAACCGAGCAACCACCCTCACGTAGCGGCTTGCTGCAATTGCGCGGCCTGAGCAAGCGCCATGCTTTCAGCCATTTCAATTGCCCTTCGGAGGTCCCGGATTAGTGCCTCCGTGCATGCGGCATCACGCCTTTCCGCTGGGGACGGGCACTCTCTCCACCACTACGCTCTGAAATATTGATACTATTTCCAGTTAGGTCGGGGCATTCCCATAGTAGCTCCTTTATAATAGTCTTCCTTTCGAGGTTAGGCGTCACGATTGTTAAACGAGATCCTCTCGGATGCAGTAGCAGTCGCACTCTACCATTTGCCGGATTCGGGCCTCAGGATGCACATTAAAAAGAGCGACGACATAGAAGCCTGCTGCGCGGAAGGCGGTGAAACTCTCTCCAATGGACCGCGACTCCTCGTAGAGTTGAATAATCGAGACCTCGGCGGAGAGTCCCGTAAAATGCTGCAGCACGGCACTGCCGCCACGCAGTACTTCAGAATCGTGTCCTTGCGTGTCGATCTTGAGAAAAGGGGTCTTAAACCCGTGCTCGGCCTTAAGCCTAGGCAGCACAGCGTTCAGCGTTTCCACATCCACAGGAAGCGTTTGAACCACCTCACGCCCTCCGATGAAGGCAACCTCCGGCTCTTCCCGTAACGTATTGAACGAAGACAACACGTCGTGCGCCATTACGTTAAAATTCAATCTCGCCTTCTCCGCTCCCAGCGCGATCGGGTAACAATGCCATTGGGGATCATCCGCGGCTGCCTCTTGTAAGGCGGCGAACGCACGCGGATTAGGCTCGAATGAAAGGATCGTACCAGTGAACCCGGACTCTCGAAGGCGCAGGGCGTACTGGCCTGAGTTGGCTCCGACGTCGAAGACACAATCTGGCTTCAGCTTTGCAAACAATTGCGCTCTGAAGTCTTCCTCTGGCCAGGTTAGGCGCGAGGAAGCCCGGAATATTACAAAACCGAGTGAGCGCGCGATGCTACGGACTAAATTGCCGATAAGTTTATTCATCTAATCACCTTCCTGTCGCGACTTCATGAGCCGGACCGATTCTCAGGGAAACTATAAATCAGACGCACATTTTTTATTATTTAAAGCTGGATCGTTTTATAGAGGACACGCAGCAAGAATTGACCGTTTTGCGGATGCTCGCCCATGTTTAGCCTGCCCGGCGTGTCCAGGCAGGCCTATGTAATTAATAAGAAATTATCCCGTTCGCCCTTCGTTGCCTCGACGGCGTTTATTCGAATGTCCAGTTTGCGTTTTTGGGGGTAGCGCGATGAAGTGTTTGATGATCAGAGCGTCTGCATAGCCATGGTCTTTGGCAAGCCGTCCAATGCCACCAAATTTTTCGTGCAGCCAAATGTCCGGATCCATAATCTTGAGCTCCTGGACAAGCACTGCACGCTAACGCTTACCACCCCGTTGCCCACCGAGATAATGTCAGTTTCGACACGACGGTCGCTGCGAGTTTTGTGGCCCAGCAGTATGATGTGGACGTCACCCAAGAGAGAATCAAATGCATCGATGTTTCCGAGTTCGTCCGAAGTCTCGGCAAGCCGATCGCATTGCTCAAATTGGACATTGAAGGTGCGGAGGTTGCTGTGATCAACAGGTTAGTAGACACAGGCGCCACCGACCGGATTAGGTTTACAGTCGTCGAGACCGACGAACGCTTTTTCACCCGATCAGGAACGGCAAACAACCCAAATGAGAGAACGTCTGAAGATTAAAGGATATAGTGATCGAATTCGCCTCGACTGGGTCTGATCTGCGGCCTTGGCAGCTGATTCCAGATCGAGTTGCTTCGAATCATCGGTGTTCAGGGGGAATCTAGTTAACCAGCACACCATATCCCGCGCCGGAACCCGCAAAGCCATAATAAACCCGTCCGTAGACATTCATGTCGCCAGAGATCGCGCGGATCGTGTCGACGTTGCCGGCCGGGTAGGACGTTAGTTTCTGCCAGGACGCGGCGTCGTCGATCGAACGATAGAGCGCTGGCTCTCGGTCGCCATTGGCATATCCGGCAATATAGATCGACGGATAAGTCTTGCCCGGTGCGGCCTTGCCGAACCCGATCGCCCAGATTTCCTGCGTCCTGCGGATGTCCTGCCAGCTGCGCCCGCCGTCGCGAGATCGCTTGAGCGGCATATTATAGGGATGGGGATCCATGACCGCGGTTGAGCCGATCACGAAGAACAAGTGACCCGCCTGACCTGGCACGGAAGCCAAGCGGGCGGAGGTGCCCATGCTGCCGTAAACCCCGAAACTGGGCCCCACCCTGGCCCAGGTCGCGCCCCCGTCGACCGAGCGATAGGTGCCCACCGCTGCGGGATCCATATTATAGGCATAGAAGGTGTTAGGTAGCACACGGTCGGCGGCGAAGATGTGGCGGTTCTGATAAAAGGAGAAACTCCACCCCAGATGGCCGCTGGTCGGCACCTCGGCCGGGAAGCGGGCGAGTTGCCACGTTTGTCCGCCATCGACCGTGTAGAAAGGGCGCCCGTTGTTTGCCGGGCCCCAGACCATGTTGGTGCTGGATGATACCGCGATCATGCCGCCGGCCGCCCCTGGAGGATCGGAAGGAGCGTTCGACCCGAATCGCGACCACGTTCGACCACCGTCGTTTGAAAATCCGGACCTGTCGCCCGCGCCGCCGTTGGCGACCATGGCGATGAAGGAAGGATCGGACGCGGAATAATCGACCGACCAGCCGTGCCTGATCGGCACATCCCGATCGGGACCGTGGGTTCTCGGGAACAGTTCGGGGCTCTCGATTCGGAAAATGCCCCGATCTTGCACCGCTAGGATGGGCTTTCCACCGGGCGGAACGATCAGATCGTTGACGATCAACTCATCGATCCCCCGGGTCTGGGAAATCCATAATGGCTTCGCATTGTCCGCGCGCGTCTGCGCGTACCAAACGCCGATCCCTTGCGCAAAATAGAGTCGGTTGGGCACCACCGGATCGAACATCATATTGCCGTTCGACATCCAGGGCTCGGCGGTCCACTCCAGCCATGGCACGTCCTCCGCCTTTCGTTGCGGCGGCCCCTTGTCGACGCTGCTCCAGGTCTTTCCGGCGTCGAAGGATGAAACGACATTGCCCGCTTCCGAGCCGAGTACGACGTGACTTGGGTTGGACGGGTCAACCGCAATCGAATGCCAGATATGACCCGCGCCGTATGTGGGGATGGCAAAGCGGGTCCATCGTCCCCCGGCGAGTTTCCAGGCATTGTCCCGCGTCGTTTGGTCGCGGTCAGTGGCGTACAATCCGTCGGGTGCTGCAACGAGGCGCGCGACGCTTCGCGGGCCGCCCTCCGTCCGCGCCCAACTGACCCCGCCGTCGGCGGAACGAAAAACGCCATTGGCGCCGGTAGCGACGAACAACTCGCTCGATGCCGATCCGCCATCGGCGTTTTGTTTGCCGAACGCGATCGCCGGATTGATGCCTGTCGGTATCTGGGCCGGGTCGATGGTGGCCCAAGTCGTGCCCCCATCCGCCGTGCGGTAAATCCGGCCGGCCGAATCTCCGATCAGGACGATGTCAGGATTGCGCGGATCGATGGCCATTTTCGGGCCGAATAAACGCCCGGCCGTTCCGACAAACATCTCTACTGGCGCGAAATTGGTTCGCGTCCAGCGCGCGCCACGGTCGTCGCTTCTGTAAAGGTAAGACTCTATTCCCTCATGCCCGGGCGAGGCCATGTAAAGCCGGGATGCATCGCTTGGAGAGACGCGGATCGCATAAACGCCGATGCTACGGCCTTTACCGACAAAAGAATCGCGAGCCGGCATAGAGGTGGCCGTGATGAGCTGCTTCCATTCATTGGTAGGATCGTCCCAGATATAGGCGCCGTGGACATCGGTCCGGACGATCCGGGTCCGTCCATCGGGTGAGAAATCCATATCGACGACGAAGCCGCCCCCGCCAAGTTTCAGGGGCCGAAACCCTGGTACCGCCGCCTCGACCTCGGCCGCCGCCAGTTGCTGCGGCGTTGGAGCCTCGGCAGTCGAACTGGCCGCTGAGCAAGCCATGCAGGACAGGATGAAAACTGCGGAGAGTAGCCGAAGTATCTTCGTCATCGCTGGCATCTGCAGTCTCATTTGTTGGGCGTAGGGACCTTCCTGTCGCAACGCAAATGACATGAATGGGATACCTGCAGCCCCGGACTGGCAGCACTGATTCTCACGTTATTCGTCTGCGTGGCGGTTGCCTATGGTTCTGGCTGCTGGTCGAGAGGCCGTCCATGCGCCTGGCCCATCGAGTCAAATTGCGAGCTCCCGGAGACGTCGGAGTCGCATCAGGCAATGAGCTAACGAGGGCCGACGAGCTCCCGTAGCCGGAGTGGGACGGACTGGTCAGAGGCATCTCCGACCTGCTGGAAATTAGGCTGTTAACGGTCGCTGCCGAATGTTCGGCTCGCCGCCATCCGACTCCCACTCATCGTAAACTCGTTCACGGTGGCATTCGCTTTTGCTCGGCGAGCGACGATGGTTGGGGCGACTGGAGATCAGAACTGCCTTGGGGGGTAGGGCTCGTTCTCACGGTACAGTTCTCATTTTAATCACGCATAGTTGAGCGTTAATTCCTGAATGAGTGGCGGCCAGTAAATCCTGGATAACGTCTCCTTAGGATAATTTTCATCCTCCCATGCGACCTAATCAATCGACGACCGATCGGTCGCGCATCGATGGGGTGGCCCAAGCCAATCCGCGAGTGAATTTTGGGGTGGAATTTTATGCCGACCACATTTGCAACCGACAGTGCATGGCAACAGGTTAGGATCGGCGCGGGGGGCTACGTCACCGGGCTCGACGTCCACAGCGATGGCACGATGGTCGTCCGTACCGACACCGCTGGCGCCTATATCTGGAATGGCGAGCAGTGGGTCCAGATGGTGTCCGCGTTCAGCATGCCGGAGGGATCAACCTCGACCAACGGCGTTTACGAACTGCGCATCGCCCCAAGCGACAGCAACATATTCTACATGCAAATGAATGGCGGCCTGTACAAGAGCGTCGATCAGGGTGCCAATTGGGTCGAGACGGCTTTCCCCGATGTTTACATGAACGGCAACGCCGCGTTCCGGATGGACGGGCAGAAAATGGCGATCGATCCGACCAACCCGGACATCGTATTTGCCGGCACGCAGCATGATGGTCTGTGGGTGACCCGCGACGGGGGCGGCAGTTGGCAGCAGATTACTGCCGTCCCGCAAGGCACGAACACCACCGACCCCGCGCTGACCGGGATCGTCATCCACGGGAACACGGTCTACGTCGGGACGGCCGGAAGCGGTGTCTATCGCAGCACGGACGGCGGATATAATTGGGCGCGGGTGCCGGGAGGGCCGGCAGACGTGTCCAATGCCGTCATTTCGCCGAGTGGCGACCTTTATGTCACGGAAAACACTGGTTCGGCCCTGTGGAAGCTCGACGACGGCGTCTGGACAAAGCTGATTGTTGATAACGTCCACACGATTGCCATCGACCCGTTCGACCCAGAACATATCATCGCCATGTCCGGCGCGGGCACCATGCAGGAAAGCAACGACGGCGGCGCGACATGGTCGGGCTGGGGCTGGTATTGGGGCCTTGAGTCCAGCGCCGACGTGCCATGGCTTGAGCAAACTGACCGCTACATGGGCATCGGTGGGCTGGTGTTCGACCCCAGCGTTCCCGACAGGCTGATCGCCTCCGCCGGGGTCGGGGTATGGAACACTGTCATCCCCGAGACCATGGTCTGGACGGACCAAGTCACCTGGCATTCACAAAGCGCCGGCATCGAGAACCTCGTTGCCAACGACATCATTGCTCCCGCAGGCGGCAATCCGGTGTTCGCTTCATGGGATCGCGCGTTTGTCGAAACGAGCGATGTTGACAGCTTCGCGACCACTTATTCCGGGGGCGATTTCTCGATGGGCTGGTCGCTCGATTACGCCTCGACCGATTCATCCTTCCTAGTCGGCATTTCCGATTGGTACGGCGAACATAGCGGCTACTCAAACGATGGCGGACAAACCTGGCATGAGTTTGCGGGGCTCCCGTCGTGGGCTCTGACGACGACAGGCGGGAGCATTGCCGCAAGCACGCCGACGAACTTCATCTGGGCAGCATCGGGCAATGTCGCTCCGGCCTATACGCTCGATGGCGGCCTGACATGGACCAACGTTTCCATTCCCGGAGTAACCGACTGGGACGGTTTTCATTTCGCCGACTTTCTGAGGCGCACCACGGTCACCGCCGATCGCGTCGAACCCAACACCTTCTATCTCTATGACGTGGATACCGGTGTCCACGTAACCAGGGACGGCGGCGTGACCTGGACGACAGTCTTTCAAGGTCCGATCACTAACTGGTCATGGTACAATGCAAAGATCGAGGCCGTTCCGGGCAGCGCAGGCGAACTGTTCTTTACCGCCGGACCGCTCGACGGCGACACCGGCGTTCGGTTCATGCATTCGGTCGATGGTGGCGCCTCGTGGCAGGCAGTCCCCGACGTCGGGGAAGTCGCGACCTTCGGCTATGGCGCCCCCCAGGTCGCTGGCGGCCCGGCGACCATCTTCATCGTCGGTGACGTCGATGGCGTATTTGGCATCCATTACTCGACCGACAATGCGCAGAGCTGGACACAAATCGGCCGCAACCCAATGGGATTGCTCGACACCATTGTTACAATCTCGGGCGATATGGACGATTTTGGAATGGTTTATGTCGGCTTTAGCGGAAGCGGCTATGCCTACCTCGACATTGACGAAGTCGATGGAGCGGTCGATCCGTCGTCGCCGCAGCCGGCGCCGCAGCCGGCGCCGGAGCCAGAACCAGTGCCAGCGCCTCTTCCGGAGCCCGAGCCGACACCGTCGCCCGAGCCCGAGCCCGAGCCTGAGCCTGAGCCTGAGCCTGAGCCTGAGCCTGAGCCTGAGCCTGAGCCTGAGCCTG
>JAZKHF010000169.1:0-2769 GCA_040385545.1 Pseudomonadota bacterium | reverse complement strand
TCTGGACGTCGGTCGCGCCAAGCCCGATCGCGCGGCGGTGGGCGGCGGCGGCGTCCTTGACACGGAACGCCATGGCGCAGGCGCACGGCCCGTGGGCGGCGGCGAACTCAGCCTCGAAGCTGTCAGGCTCGGCATTGATGATGAAGTTAATATCGCCCTGACGGTGGAGCGTGACGTCCTTGCGCTTGTGCTTGGCGACCGCCGGAAAGCCCATTTTCGTGAACAGGTCGCGAAGGTGCTCCGCGTCTGGTGCGGCATATTCGACGAATTCGAAGCCGTCGGTGCCCATCGGATTCTCGAAGCCGAGCGGGCCGAGCGTACCGGTGTCGGCGACGGGGGCGGAGGTGGACATGCGACGTTCCTTCAGAAATGAGTTGGCGCCCATCTGCGCCGGTGGGACATGCTTTTCAAGTTTTGTGGGGTAGTGCTAGGTGGCAGCCATGAACATTCCCGAGGGATGGACGAGAAGCGCGGACGGGGCGGCGCTGGAGCGGACGATTCGCTTTGCCGACTTCAGCGACGCCTTTGCTTTCCTGACGCGCGTGGCAATGCACGCCGAGACGGTCGACCATCACCCCGAGTTCACCAGCGTCTGGAATCGGGTCGACTTTCGGCTGACCAGTCATGATGCTGGCGGGGTTACGAATCGCGACATCGCGCTAGCGGAGGCCATCGACCGGCTGGTCGGCGGATGAGGCCGGACCATTATGCGACGCTGGGCATCGAATCCGGCGCGAGCGCGGCGGAGGTTCGCGCGGCCTATTTGAGATTGCTTCGCGAACATCATCCCGACCGCAATCCGAATCCCGACTCTGGTGAACGAGCCAAGGCAATCATCGCCGCCTTCAAGGTGCTGGGCGATTTCGACCAGCGCAACCACTACGATTGGGACCGTCGTCGCGATCGCGAGGCTGCGGAAGCCAGTGCCTCGGCGCGCGAGTCAAGCTGGAGCCGACGGGTAGGAATCGCTGCCGTGGGGGTTGGATTGACGGCCATGGGCGCGTGGCTGTTGGTACCCGACATGGAAACCAGGCGAGCGGCGGCGGCCAGAACTGCCGCCGATGCCGGGGTGCCGAAATCGACGCCGGTTGTGGAGCGAATCACGACCGTGATCCGAATGCGCCCGGCAGCCCCCAAGACTGGCCAAAGTCCGGACGAAAATCCATCAAGGAGCGAGTCTGCGGGCAAGAGTTCGGAGCCCGAACCGCTTGAGACTCTCACCGTGTCGAAAGACGATGTCCGAATGGCCGCAAGCCAACCGGTGCTGCCCGTCCGGATCGCGGCTAAGCAATCCGTCGCGCCGCCGCCTTCGCGTCAGGTCGCGCCAACGGCCACGGACATCGACTCGCTCGATCAATTCGTGATGAATTTCTACGGTCAGTCGTGGCGCTATGGCGATGCGCCCAAGCGCGCGGTCCTTGAGAATACCAAGGCGGGGTTCGTCGCCCGGCGTGGGGCGTGCACGGTGGATGACTGCCGCCGCAATGCCTATCTGGACCTGATGCGCGATGTTTCGTCGATCGTCGAGACGGGGAAGCCCGAGCCGCGCTAGTTATAAATTTTGAGCCGCGGCGAAGGCGCTCGACCAGGCCCATTGAAAATTATAGCCGCCGAGCCAGCCGGTGACATCGACCGCTTCGCCGATTGCGTGGAGTCCCGGAACGCGTTTCGATTCCATCGTTTGAGAGGAGAGTTCGGCGGTGCTGATACCGCCAATGGTGACCTCCGCCTTGGCGAAGCCTTCGCTGCCATTTGGTGTAAAGGTCCAGCGCGCAAGACGGGCTTCAGCTACGTCGAGCGCTTTGTCCGACACGTTGCCGAGTTCGGTATCTAGCGCGAGTTGGAGCGCGAGCGTCTCGGCGAGGCGCGCGGGGAGTTGCGCGGCGAGCAGCCGGCGGATCGTGGTGCGCGGGTCGGCGCGCTTGGCCGATTTCATCCAGCCGGTCGGCCGATCGGGGAAGAAATCGATCCCCACCGAATCGCCGTTTCTCCAATAGGATGAGACTTGCAGGATCGCGGGGCCGCTGAGCCCGCGATGGGTGAACAAGGCGGCTTCGCGGAACGTGCCCGTATTGGCAGAGGCGACGACCTCTGCCGAGACGCCCGACAAATTGCTGAACAGCGCTTCGTCGCCCGACAGGGTCAGGGGCACCAGAGCCGGGCGCGGCTCAACAATCTTGAGGCCGAAGCGGCGGGCGGTATCATAGGCGAATGGCGTAGCCCCAAGCTTTGGGATCGACAGGCCGCCGGTGGCGAGGACGAGCGCCGGAGCGGTCGCGCCGTTGACGTGAAATTGCTCGTCGCGGTGGTCGACGGTGGCGGGGGCACCGAAAGCGGTGTCGACCTGCCCCGCCGTGCATTCGTCGAGCAGCATCGCGACGATCTGCTTGGCCGAGCCATCGCAGAACAATTGGCCGAGAGTTTTTTCGTGCCAAGCGATGCCGTAACGCTCGACCAGGGCAAGGAAGTCCGCCGGGGTGTGTCGCGATAGAGCCGACTTGGCGAAGTGCGGGTTGGCGGAGAGGAAGTTGGCCGCCGTCGCGCCGATATTTGTGAAGTTGCAGCGCCCGCCGCCGGAGATGAGGATCTTTGCGCCGGGGCTGGGGCTGTGGTCGATCAGCAGGATCCGCCGCCCGCGGTGGCCGGCGATGGCCGCGCAATACATGCCCGCTGCGCCGGCGCCGATGATGATCGCGTCATAGGATCGAGTGGCCGGTGCAGCTGAAGGCATGGCGCGGCCTAGCCGGGTGCGCCGATGAATGCACGGAT
>JAZKHF010000168.1:0-19746 GCA_040385545.1 Pseudomonadota bacterium | reverse complement strand
TCGCTCGCTCTCGCCGCCTGTGGCGGTCAAGGCGACGATGCTCTGGCTGAAAACGTCCAGGAAAACTACGAAAACGCCGCTGAAAACGTCGACGCCATGGCCGCCAATGCGACCGGCGCCGAAGCCGCGACCCTGAGCAACCAGGCCGATGCCCTGGAAGCCGAAGGCGAGCGCCAGGAAGAAGCGATTGACGACGCCGATGTGAACTCGGCCAACGCCGTCAACGCGATGTAATCGCATTCGGGCCGTTCTCGGACGGTTCGGACGAAAAGGCCGGTGCCCTCGGGCGCCGGCCTTTTTTATTGTCCATTGAAACCGATTATCGTCCCGGCCCTAATACAATTGTAAATGCGGCCCTATCTGAACATTCGACCGTCGAGGATAACCATGCCTGCTTCCCTGGCCCTGCTGTACGAACATCCGCGCTGGTTCGAGCCGTTATTCGCCGCGCTGGAACGCCGCGGGGTGGATGCAGTGCGGGTCGAAGCGCGGAGCCTCATCTTCGATCCCGCCTCCATCGAAATCCCCGCCGAATTGATCTTCAACCGGGTCGCCATGTCGGCGCCGCAGCGCGATTCCGAACATTGCATTTTCCACGCCATCGCCGCGCTCGATCATTGGCGACGACGCGGCGCGCGGCTGATCAACGGGCCGGACGTACTGGCGCTTGATGCATCCAAGGCGCGTCAATTGTCGCTGATCGAATCGCTCGGCCTGTCGACCCCGCGCACCCGCATCGTTCATCGCCATGCGGAGGTCGCCGAGGCGGCCGAGGCCATCGGCTTCCCGCTACTGGTGAAGGCCAATATCGGCGGTGCCGGTGCCGGCATCATCCGGTACGATTCGCTGGCCGAGGTGCAGGCCGCAATCGACGCTAAGACACTTCCGGTCAGCGTCGATGGTGTCCTGCTCGTGCAATCCTATGGCGAGCCCCGCGGCGGGCGCATCTGCCGGGTGGAAACCCTCGACCGGCGGTTCCTCTACGCCATCAATGTTGTCGTCGACGGCAATTTCGACCTGTGTCCGGCGGATGCCTGCCTCGTTCCCGGACGCAATGTCTCGATGACCAGGGCCGAGCTTTCCCCCGAGCTTGTCGCCGCCGCCGAAGCGATCGTCTCCGCCGCCGGAATCGACATCGGAGGGGTCGAATTCTTCATTGACGACCGCGACGGCACGCCGCTTTTCTATGACATCAATGCTTTGTCCAACTTCGTTGCCAATCCGATCGACATAATCGGCTTCGACCCGCATGACCGGCTGGTCGATTATCTGCTGACCAGAATCGCGGAAGGAAACGCCCGGTGAGATTTGGCTATTGGCTTCCGGTGTTCGGCGGCTGGCTGCGCAACGTTGCGGACGAAGGCATGGACGCCAGCTGGGACTATGTCCGTAAGCTGGCGCAGCGCAGCGAGCAGACCGGCTGGGATCTCACCCTGATCGCCGAGCTCAATCTCAACGACATCAAGGGGATCGATCAGCCCGCGCTCGACGCCTGGTCGACTGCCGCGGCGCTTGCCGCAGTGACCGAGTCGCTGGAGTTGATGGTTGCGGTGCGGCCCAATTTCCACCAGCCGGCTTTGTTCGCCAAGCAGTCCGCCAACATCGACAATATCGCCGGCGGACGGCTCGCGCTCAACGTCGTGTCGAGCTGGTGGGCGGACGAGGCCACGCAATATGGCCTGCCATTCGATGCCCATGACGATCGCTACGCCCGCACCAGCGAATGGCTCCAGGTGGTCAACGGCCTGTGGACCCAGCCGCGCTTCACCCATGATGGCGAGCGCTATCAACTCAAGGACGCGATCTGCACGCCCAAGCCAGTCGCCAGCCCCCGCCCGACGATTTACGCCGGCGGCGAAAGCGAGGCGGCAAAGACGATGATCGCCGAGCAGTGCGACGCCTATGTCATGCACGGCGACGATGTCGCGGCGATCGGCGCCAAGATCGCCGACATGAAACAGCGGCGATCAGCTACGGGCCAGGGGCCGATGCAGTTCGGCTTGGCTGCCTACGCCATTGTACGCGACAGCGAGGAGGAAGCGCTTGCCGAGCAGGCGCGGATTGCCGCGATGCCCGACACTCCGCCCAAGGGGTTCGACAATTTCGATCAGTGGCTGTCCGGCACCCAACTGGAACGCGACATCAAGCTGCGCGACTATTCCGTCAGCAACCGGGGCCTGATGCCCGGACTGGTCGGAACGCCGTCGCAGGTGCGCGCCCGGATCGAGGAATATGCGTCCGTCGGCCTCGACCTGCTCTTGCTTCAGATGAGTCCCCAGGCGGAAGAAATGGATCGCTTCGCCGATACGGTCATCGCACCGATGCGGACGGCCTGAAAACATCACCACGACCCGCATTAACTCTCGTTGGAAACCACATTGGGAAACAATCCCTCAATCAACGCATCGTAAACAACCGGGCACGGGGCGGGCCTGTTTGTGTGAGGTTCAGCGATGGTTGCGTTTGGTAAAGCGTACGGCGGCGGACGCCGCGAAGAGATCCGCGAAGCAGCTCCACTTTCTGTCACGATGAGAACGATTTCGGCCACTTACGCGGCCGAACTGGTCGATTTGAGCGCGACGGGGGCGCGGCTTCGCTGCGAAACCCTCCCCCCGCTCGGGCTGGAACTCGATCTCACTGTCGGGCACATCAAGACCTTTTGCACCGTTCGCTGGTCGCGAGGATCGGAGTGCGGGGTGCAATTCTACGAGCCTTTGCTGCAGCAGGATATCATCGCCGTCCGGCGCGAAGTTGCGCAAGGCATCGGCCTCGATCCGGCGTATCGCGCAGCAATGGACGATTGGGTGCTCGGCATCGCGCGCTGACCTCAACGCGGGATCTCGCCCTTTTGCTTCGGCCGGACAGTCGCTAGGTCGGGCCGATGACCTCTGCCATCCCCGCCGCGACCCTGATCGTCATGCGCGATCGCGTTGGTGCGCCGCCTGAGCTGCTGATGGTTGAGCGAAGCGCGGGGATGGCGTTTGCGGGCGGGGCCATGGTATTTCCCGGCGGACGCATCGATGGTGAAGATGACGCGCTCGGCGCTTCGTTCGCAATCTCCGATGCCGCTGCACGGATCGCCGCCATCCGCGAAACGGTCGAGGAGAGTTCGGTCGCGGTCGGCCTGTCGCCAATCCCCGATCCCGACTTTACCGCCACGCTCGCCACGAGACTTCACGACGGTGCCCCGTTCGCGGAATTGCTCGCCGCCAATGGACTTGCCCTGAACCTCGAAGCGCTGACCCCGTTCGCGCGCTGGATGCCGGCATTCCATCAGGCACGCATCTTCGACACGCTCTTCTTCCTCGCCGAAGCGCCGCCGGGCGATTGGCTCCCCTCCCCGCAGCCGGGCGAGTGTGAAGCGGTCATGTGGATTGGTGCGGCAGAGCTTCTCGCGCGGATCGGTCGCGGCGAGGCGACCGCCATCTTCCCCACGTTGCGCAATCTCGAGCGACTGGCGCAATATGTGTCGGTTGGCGAGGCACGCGCCGACGCCGCGGCTTATTCCGTCGAAACCATCACTCCGTGGGTCGAGGAGGTCGACGGCGTTCGCTACGTCACCATTCCCGAAGGGTTAGGCTATCCGGTGACCCGCGAGCCACTCGAAACCGTCCGCCGCGGGGTCGGGGCTGCCGCGTTCCCCGCCGCATGACCAGGCGCGTGCGGCGATGGCTGCTGCTTGCAATCACCTTCATTGCGCTGATCGTCGCGGTTATCGAGGGCGCGGCCTACATCGCCGCGCACCCGCAGGACGTGCCGTGGACGGAACTCACCCTGGACCAGCCCATCGGTCGCTTCACCGGCCCCAAGCTGGCCGCGCTCGGCGAGGATCCGCGCCGCTGCCGCGCGTTGCTTGCCGACGTCGGCATCGATGATCGCTCCGCGCCCGACGTCACTGCAGCGCCTCCATGCGGGTTCAGCGACGGAATGCGGCTCGACCGCGAGCCCCCGTTCCGCCCCGCCGGACTGGTCACCGCCTGCCCGGTCGCCGCGGCCCTGGTTTTGTGGGAACGGGACGTTGTACAGCCCGCTGCTCGCCGCCACCTCGGCACCAGCGTTACCGGCTTCGATCATTCCGGAAGCTATGCCTGCCGCCGCATCGGCGGCGGACCAGAGGGTCGATTCAGCGAACATTCGACCGCCGATGCGATCGATATCACCGGCTTCCGCCTCGCAGGCGACACGACGGTTACCCTTCTTCGCGACTGGACTGGCGCTCCGGAGCGTGCCGCCTTCCTGCGCGAAGTACGCGACGGCGCCTGCCGCCTGTTCGCCACGACCCTGTCGCCCGACTATAATGCCGCCCACCGCGACCATTTTCATCTCGACCAGGCGGAGCGCGGCGCGGTCGGCGGCAGACTCTGTCGCTAGGCCATAAAAAGGGCCCGCGCTTCACAGCGCGAGCCCCTTTAGGCTGAAGCTTTCGCCCTCGCCTTATTTCAGATGGTTCGACAGATGCTTGTTCATCTCGAACATAGTGCAGCTGTCCTTGCCGAACACCTTCTTCAACTTGTCGTCGGCCAGAATCTCGCGCTTGTTGGCGGGGTTCTGGAGGTTGTTCTTGCGGATGTGATCCCAAACCTTGGACACCACTTCGCTGCGCGGCATCGGATCGTTGCCGATGATCGCGCCGAGCTCGGGCGACGGTTGAACCGGGCGGGCCAGGCCACCCCCTGCTTTACGTGGTGTTCCGCTCGCTGCTTTTGCCATATGGCCCTCCTGTTAGGTGCGGCTCTCGATAGAGCGCAATCCAAAGCGCTTTGCAATGCCCTGTCGTGAGAGGGTGCCCTACGGGCGGGACGAGCCGAACGGGACGATCTTGTTGGCGGCATCGTGACCGATATCCGCCGCGCCGCCGAACAGGATGCCCGCCCGGTCGCACCAGTCGCGTACGATCGCCTCTTCCCGGCTTCCGAATTCAGGTTCGTTTTCAATCACGTCGGACACTCTTCCAAGACGCAATCTGCGAATGCCGCGGACGTTCGCGCTGCCGGTTACATGGTACATCGTCCGGTCGATGCGATAGTAATGCTCGCCCACCTCCTCGATCAACAAATCGCGTCCCGCAAGGTCGGGCTCCAGCGCGGTACCAAGTAAATTCGACAATACGGTCAAGTTGAAGGCCATCGCCGGCCCATCGAGTCCAGTCTCCAGCGCTGAGTCGCTGCGGTGCACAATAAAGTCGAGTGCGCGATTGATCGCCGCGGCACCTTCGTCGCGAAGCACGTCCTGCACCATCGGACCATGCGCCACGTTGTGGCCCGTCTTATGCAGCCCAGCCAACAGGAAACCCGCGTCGCTATAGCCCATATAGACTTTTGCCCTGCTCGCAGCAGAAGAGAAGCGCAATGCGGCCTCGGCGATGCGGTTCGACCCATAACCACCCCGCGCAAACCAAATGGCATCAATCGCCGGATCGGACATCACCTCGACTAACGCCGCCATCCGCGCATCGTCAGGACCTGCAAAATGGCCATCGGTCAGGAAGCTTTGCGGGTGGATCGCCAGTTCGCAATCGCCTCGGGCGGCGACGATCGCCTGCACCAGCTCCGCCGCCTCGCGCTTCAACGGGCAACTCGGCGCAACCACGGCAATTCTCATCGTGTCCCCCAATTGCAAGCCAGTCGCCAAGTCCATAGGGCAGCGGCGATGAGCAATTCCACCACTTACTTTTTCTGCGGCATCGGCGGCAGCGGCATGTTGCCGCTCGCGTCGATCCTGCGCGCCCGTGGCAGCAAGGTCTCCGGCTCCGACCGCTCGCTCGATGCCGGTCGTCTGGCCGCCAAGTTCGATTACCTTCGGAGTCTGGGAATCGCGCTCCACCCGCAGGACGGCAGCGGGCTGGCCGACGGGATGACATTGGTCACCTCTGCGGCGGTAGAGCCGACCATCCCCGACGTCGTCCGCGCCACCGAGCTTGGACTCGATCGCGTCAAGCGCCCGGAATTGCTCGCGCAATTGCTCAACGCCGCGCAGAAGAGCGTCGCTGTCGGCGGCACGTCGGGCAAGTCGACCGTCACCGGCATGATCGGCTGGATTCTCCACGCCTGCCACCGCCAGCCGACGGTGATGAACGGCGCAGTGATGAAGAATTTCGTGTCCCCATCCGCTCCCTTCTCGTCGGCATTGGTGGGCGACCCCGAATTGTTCGTCAGCGAAGTCGATGAAAGCGACGGATCGATCGCGCTTTACCGTCCAACGGTCGCGGTGCTGACCAACGTCAGCCTCGACCATCATTCGATGGAGGAATTGCGCAGCCTGTTCGGGGCGTTCCTCGCCCGCGCCGGCAAAGCGATGGTCAATCTCGACGACCCAGAAACCCGCGCCATTGCCGACACAATCCGCGATCCCGTGGGCTATGGCTTCGACAGCCCCGGCGCGGCGTTCACCGGCCGCGACCTGCACCTCGGCCCCAATGATTGCGCTTTCACCGTCGTCGCAAACGGTGACAGCACCAAAGTCGCGCTGCAGGTGCCGGGCCGACACAATGCCTCCAACGCTTTGGCGGCGATCGCCGCATCAGTCGCGCTCGGCGTCACGCTTCCCGACGCCGCCGCCGCGATCGGCCGGTTCGAAGGATTGAAGCGCCGCCTCGAAATTGTCGGCATCGCCAGTGGTGTGACGGTGATCGACGATTTCGCGCACAATCCCGACAAGATCGCCGCCACTCTCGCCACGCTGACCGCCCATCCCGGGCGGTTGCTGGTCATGTTCCAGCCGCACGGCTTCGGTCCACTGGCCAAGATGGGCGACGAACTGGCAGCGACTTTCGCCGACGGTCTCCGTGACGGCGACCGGCTGTACCTTCCCGATCCCGTCTATCAGGGTGGGACGGTCGACAAGTCACGCGGCTCGGACTGGCTAGCCGAGGCAATTCGGAACCGCGGGGCCGATGCCCACCACCTCACCGACCGAGTTGCCATCTCCGCCGCGCTGATTGCCGACGCCGCCACCGGTGACAGGATCGTCATCATGGGCGCGCGCGACGACACGCTGAGCGACTACGCCGCGGGCCTGCTTGAGCGACTGTAAAGATGCCCAAATTGTTCCTCGATTGCGATGGCGTGCTGGCCGATTTCGACGCCGGCGCTCGCATTGCGCTCGGCGGGCTGACCCCGGCGCAATATGAGGAACGCCACGGCAAGCGCGAATTCTGGCGGCGACTGGCAAAAACCCCCGATTTCTACGGCACGCTTCCGCTGTTGCCCGATGCGCAAGCGTTGTTCGACGCGGTCGAGCACCTCCGCCCGACAATCCTCACCGGCCTCCCGCTCGGCACCTGGGCGGCACCGCAGAAAGTCGCCTGGGCCGAGCGCCATTTTCCCGGCACGCCGATCATCACCTGTTTCGCGCGTGACAAGGTCCGCTACATGGAAGCGGGCGATGTGCTGGTCGACGATCGCGAGGATCATCGCGACAAATGGGAAGATGCGGGCGGATTGTTCGTCCACCACCGCAACGCTGTTCAGTCGCTCGACGAGTTGACCGCGACCTTCCCGTCGATCGCCGTTTCGGGCTGAGGCTCACCAAGCTCTGAATAGCCGACGGCGGCGGTCCTGGTGGAGCCGCCGCCGCCTGCAATCAATAAACTCGCGCGGGGTCAGGCCGCGGCGGCGATGTCCACCTTTTCGACCCATTCCGGCCAGAACACCGGCTCGCGGTTCGACCAGCCCGGTGCGGTCGCGGCGCTTTCGCTGATTGACTGAAGCAAGGTCCGACGCCGTTCAGGATGGAGATGCGGCAGCGCCGCGGCGGCGCAGAAAGCGGCCGGCAACCATGGCCGCACACTCGCCCCAAGCAACCGCTCGTAAAGGAAGCGAAAGGCCGCGAAATTCGGCAGGCGATCCTGACCGAGGTCGAACGCCGTAAGCGTCACCAACGTCCCCAAAAACGGCTCGATCATGTCCAGTCCGCTGTCGTCGGGGATCTGCATGCGCAGATGATCGATCTGCTTGTAGAAGCGGCCCTGCGCTCGGATCGAGGCCGCTTCGCCTTCGTCACGCGCCCAGATGTCGATCGGGTCGGCGCGACCGAAGCCCATGTCGAGCGAGCGGCGAATGTAACGCTGGGTCGCCTTGGGGAAGCTCGCGAACTCCTTGAGTTCCGCGATCAGCAGTGCCCCACCGGCTGGCTGGCTGGTCCGCGCATTCATCAACCCGACTCCTTTTGCCTGGGTCGGATCATGCGGCCAGTCTGGTTGCAAATTGCTTAACCACGATCCCACCCCCCATTCACATTGAATCAAAGGGATAGGCTCGCGGCAAGCAAGAAAGGTTTACTCTTGTCCAGAAGGTGACTCGGTGTGGGAATATTGCAACGGCGTGTCGCGCCGCAGTCGATCGCTGGTCAATCCCGTGACGATTCATCCGGAAAGCCCGACGACGGGACAGGATCGCCATTACCGGGCTGCGTCGAGGCAATCGGATCGGACGCATCCATCGACTGATCGGAGCCCACATCAGTCTTGCTATCAAGGTCTTGGGGGTTTCTTTTCAATTTCAGTTCGAGCTCGCGATCCGGCGCTCCCTGCTGCGTCGCGGCGGGCGCTTTGTCGTTGTCGGCTGGTATCATGTCGTCGGCTTGGTCGGTCACGCGGATCGTTCCTCTCACGAATATGTCAAGACAAACGGTTTCGGCACCAACTGCGTTCCACGCCCTTGTGCTTCTCATTCGACGGAGTGCGGCCACGCTTCTGCCAAGCGACGGGTGGCGGATTGCGTTGCCGTGTCCCGCTTGCCACTATCGGACGATGGATAGTGCACCGCTACACGCGCATGGCCGCTTCGCCGACTGGCGGCTCGCCCTCAAATCGATCCTCGCCTTCTGGCTTGTCTATGCCGCCACCGTGGTCGCCCGCGCCTTGCTCGGATCCGACCCGCTGACCATGCTGCAGAACAAGCTCGTCACGCTTGGCGTCGGCATCGTGCTGACATTCCTGGTGTATCTCGCGATCGCGGCGATCGGCGGGCGCGACGGCAGCAACCGGAGAAAAATTGCGGTCGCCGGTATCGCTTCCTTCATTGCCGCTTGCGCCATGGCCGGCCTGCTGATGGTCGCCGACGGCCGCATGCGCGAGAGCCGGGAGGAGTTTCGTCACCAGGCCAAGGAAGGCATGGTGATCATCGAGAAGGGCAATACGATCCGGATCGAGCGAACCGCGAGCGAGCCGCTGGTGCTTACCCTTCCGCGCATGAAGGACATCGATTCTTCGAAGAAATTTCGCTTCGCCGCCGACGCCGCGGTGATCTGGCTGTTCTTCTTCGCAGCGTGGAGCGCATTCTATCTCGCCACCGTCGCCCAGGCGCAGGCGCTTCGCGCCCAGCGTCGCGCGGCTGCCGCCGAAAGCGCCGCCCAGACCGCACAGGTCCGCGCACTTCGCTATCAGGTGAATCCCCACTTCCTCTTCAACACGCTCAACAGCCTGTCGTCGCTAGTGATGACCGGCAGAACCGAGCGCGCCGAGGAAATGCTGCTCGCTTTGTCGACCTTTTTCCGCACCAGCCTGTCGCTCAATCCCACCGCCGACGTCACCCTTGCCGAGGAGATCGATCTTCAGCGGCTCTATCTCGAAATCGAGAAGATCCGTTTTCCGAGCCGGCTGAAGGTGATCATCGACGTGCCGCCCGAATATGAGAATGTTCGCTTGCCTGCGCTGATCCTGCAGCCCTTGGTGGAAAATGCCATCAAATATGGCGTTTCTTCGACCAGCGACGTGGTGACATTGACCATTGCCGCCAGGCCGCTCGACGGTGATCGATTGCAGCTCAGCGTGACCAACAGCGGCGCGACCGGCGAAACCAAGCGGCGCGGTCGGCGCGACAGCGACCGGATTGAAGGCACTGGTGTTGGTCTGGCCAATGTCTGCCAGCGGCTCGAGGCGCGATTTGGCAGCAAGGCGACCTGCGATTATGGTCCACTCGAAGAAGGTGGATTTGAAGTCCGTCTGACGTTGCCGCGGAATGTGATCGATGGATGAGCCGCCGCTCAAGGTCCTGATTGCCGACGACGAACCGCTTGCAACCGAGCGCCTCCAGCTGCTGCTCGCGCGGACTGGCGGAGTCGATTTGGTTGGCACGGCCAGTGACGGCGATGCGGCAATCCGCATGGCGGAGGCGCTGAATCCGGATGCCGTGTTGTTAGACATCGCAATGCCTGGTCTCGACGGGATCGATGTTGCTCGATCGCTTGCTCGTCGGCGCCCCTCCCCGGCGGTGATCTTCATCACCGCCTTCGACCAGTTCGCGGTTGCCGCCTTCGAGGTTGCGGCGGTCGACTATCTGATGAAGCCCATCGAACCGACGCGGCTTGCAAGCGCGCTCGATCGTGCCCGTCTCCATCTCAAGAATCGCGACGAGCGCGAGGCTGAGCATGACAGCGCCGACGTTTCACCATTTCTGGAAGAGTTCTGGGCTTCGGACAGAAGCGGTCTGGTGCGCATCGCCGCGCGCGACATCGACCGCATTACCGCCGAACGTGATTACATGCGGCTTCATGTCGGGGCGCGAAGCTGGCTGATCCATCATTCGATGGCGGCGCTGGAGGAGCGGCTCGATCCGCAAACCTTCGTCCGCCTGCATCGATCGGCAATCGTTCGTCGGGAATTTATCGCGGGCTTCTCGCGCAATCCCTCGGGTCGGTGGATCGCACGGCTCGCCGATCATAGCGAGCAACCGGTCGGGCGCCTCTATGCCGACCGCGTGCGGAGCATCGCCGGCCGCTGAACCCTTTCGGGACGGAGCGGCCAGCGGCCCACGGTCAGGCAAGTTTATCGTCACTTAGCAATGCCGCCACCTGGCGGGCCTCGCTCGACTTTTTGTCGCCCAGGTCGGTCACCGTGGGTACGGTCAGCGCAGCGCTACTCAGGACCGCGGCAAACGCAATCAACAGTTTCATTGTCCCATCCTTTTTATTCGCGTTGCGCCGCGAAGGATCCGTTTGAATACTCCTCGAGAGGGGGCCGTAGCCCTTCGCGTCGCATCGTCTGAATAGGGGACTGCTTGCTTCTGATCACGCGGCGCTCGACCAAAAGCGGGGTCATGTCGGCGATCGGTACGGGTCCGGGACGAACGCCTTTCATCGGCGCACCAATCGACGAACGACCGTCTTCGGGCGTTAAGCTTCGGAATCCTTTTTGCGATCCACCGCACTGGTCACGGCCACGTCGAAGGTCACATTGCCCAGTGTTCGGAAGATGTCGGGAATGGTCTCGACCGCGATCAATATCGCCAGTGGCGCGACCGGCACGCCCATTGCAAAGGCGATCGGCGCGATCGAACTGAAGAAACTGATCTGCCCGGGCAGGCTGACCGCACCATAGCTCGCGACCGCCGCCACCGCGATCCCGGCGATCAGGCCCGCCGTGGTCAGTTCCACCCCCATCCAGTGCGCCACATAGATCGCCACGCCGACATTCATCGCGGGACCGGTCGCTCGGAACAGCGCCACTGCCAGCGGCAAAGCGACATCCGCCACCTGATCGCGAACGCCGATCAGCCTTGCCGCCGCGAGCATGGCTGGCAGCGATGCGAGGCTGGACTGGGTCGAGATCGCCACCGCCTGCGGCCCGATCATCGCCCTGGCGAAGCTCATGATCCCGCGACCACCGACCGCTGCCACAAGATAGGCCGCAAGGGTAACCAAAACCCCGACCGCGGAAATCAGCACGACATAATGCAGCAATGCCGCAAAGGCCGCTCCCCCCGCACCGGCGCCGACCGCAAAGGCGAGCGCAAACACGCCGAGGGGCGCGATCCACAGGATCCAGCCAATCAGCACCAACAGAGCGTCGCCAACCCCGTCGAACAGAGCCACCACCGACTGGCGCTTCTTGGCCTCGATCCGGGTCAGCGCCAGGGCGAACAGGAAGGCGAAGATGACCAGTTGCAAGACCTGGCCCTCGGCCGCGGCGTTGATGACATTGGACGGGATGATCGAACGGAAGAAGTCGGCGACTTGCGGCACTGGTGCCCCGGCAACCGACGGATCGATCGCCGCCAGCCCGGCGCGCAATGCATCACCGGCGTCGGCTGGCAGCGGAAAAGCGTCGAGCAGCCCGATCGTCGCAACCGCTCCGAAGATTGCCGACGCGGTGCAGATGATCACGAACCAGATCACCGACCGCCCCGCGATCCTTCCGGCCTTCGCCGCTTCCGCCCCGCGTGCGATGCCGGTCACCAGAAGCGCGAAGATCAGCGGGATGACGGTCATCTTGAGCGCATCGAGCCACAGGCCGCCGACCAGCGACGCCGCCCTCAAAGCCGGCTCGCGAAGCCCATCCCCCATCCGCGCCGCCAGCGTGCCGAGCAGCAGCCCGACCACCAGCGCACCCAGGATATAGATCGCCCGCGCGCCCTTGATGGTTCCCGCCGCGGTCGCCTCCGGATCGGTCACCGCGCCTGTATCAACGCTTTTGGCCATTGTCGCACACGCCCCTCGCTGGTTTTCGCGACCGGCTTATCCGCTGCCGCCCGCCCGCGCCAGTTGCGACTTGCCCGTCAAACATTGCGGCGGGAACAAGCCCGTCGCACCGCCCGTTCTGCGACCATGGCCTTCACCCAGCTCGATCCCCCGCTCCCTCTTCACGTGCTCGATCGGGGCGACGGCACCGCGGTCGCGGTCATCGATTATGGTCCGGAATTCGACCTGTTGTGGGTGGTCGGGTTCGATGATGGCGGGGAGATCTGGTGCGTCCCCAATCCGCAGGTCCGGCTTCAGGCCAATTGGTCGATGGGTCGAAGCAAGAAGCCCGCGCCTGGCAAGATCGCCGCGATCGGCTGATTATTGCAATACCCAACGGATCGGCGGCGTCAGGTAAACGCTCTTTACCGGCTTACCGGCTGCGTCTTTCGCTGAAATGAACCGGGCCCGTTCGCGCAATACCTGGCACCCCATCGCATCGAGCGTTGCAACGCCGCTCGACTCTCGAACAGCGCAATCCATGACACCGCCTCGTTCGTCGATCATCAGGGTAAATGACGTATTGCCGCTTTGGCCCGCCGTAATCGCGTCATCCGGATAATCCTCGTGCCGAAATACCCCCCGCACATCGCCCGTCGGTTGATTGGCGATTGCCGGCACGGGAAGCTGGCCGTCGATCATTCCCCAATACTTGCGCAAATCAGCCATACATGTGTCGAGCGCCTTGTTGAGCGACGCGCCGCCGCCGATCTCCAGCGCTGCCCCCATCGGCGTCGCCGAGCGGTCGGACCAGATCAGCCTGCTTTCCAGCTTGCCCGCGCGAATGTCGATCTTGCCGCTGAGCAATATCCGCGTCACCAAATCGTTTGGCAAAACGCTGTAGATTCCGCGCCGCCCCTTTGCCGCCTTGAACGGATAGATCAGGCTGCTTGCCTTGACCGCACCGCGCCCATCGTCCGGATCGACCATCGACGGAAATTGCCGCGCCCGCAGTGCACGCCCCGGCCCATCGATAATCACGCGCGTGGATGACCCCAACGGCGACGGCACGATCAAGATGGCGTGATCCCCGAAGGTTCGGCGTGCCGTGCAGCTGGACGGCGTATAATCGACCACCCACTTGTCGCTCGGCTTCAATGGAGCGGAGGCGGAAGGGGTCGACTGGATCGCAAGCGCGGGCAACGCGAGTATCAGGGGCAAACGCAACATCGCCCGAAACTGCGGTTTATTCCCACGGACTGCAAGATTAATCGGCGAACGGCGCATCGCCTTGCGAACTCAAGCGTTCATCACGGATCAACCACAAAGAAGCGGAGTAATCGCATGTTAGACAGCACCGAAAATACGGCAATTCTCAAGACTCTCACCTCGACCCTCAATGACAGCGTCAACGGCTATCGTGAAGCGGCCGAGCACGCCGAGGGCGAGCAGTTTCGCGAGATCTTCCGCACCAACGGCAGCGAGCGCGAGCGCGTTGCTGGCGAGCTGGCCGGTGAAGTTCGACGGCTTGGCGGCACTCCGGACGAGGACGGCACGGTATTGGGCAAGACCCATCAGGTTTTTCTCGATCTTAAGGCGGCCGTCACCGGGCGCGACGACAAGTCGATCGTGAATGAGGTCGAACGCGGCGAAGATTATCTCAAGGAGAAGTTCGAAACGGCGTTGAAGGCCGACGATCTGACCCCCGAAAGCCGAACAGTCATCGAACGCGCCTATGAATCGGTCCGCAAGGGCCACGATCAGATCAGCGCCCTGAAACACGGCATGGAGGCTTAAGACCATGAGCATCTTCAGCAAGATCAAGGACGCGATTTTCGGCAAGAAAGCCGTCGCTCCGGAAGATCGCCCGCAAATTCCGGCGGGAATGGATGGCGGTCCGCCGGCGGGTGCGCCGTCCCCTGCGCCAGCGCCGACGGCTCCAACCCAACAGATCGATGTCGTCCAGACGCTCGACGACATGGCCGCGGCCAAGGGCAATCCGGATCTCAACTACAAGACGTCGATCGTCGATCTGATGAAGTTGATCGGGCTCGATTCCAGCCTCGACAATCGCAAGGAGCTGGCGACCGAGCTCGGCTACACCGGCGACAAGGACGGAAGCGCCGAGATGAACATCTGGCTGCACAAGGAAGTCATGCGCCAGCTTGCGGCCAATGGCGGCAAGGTGCCTGCGTCGATGACCGACTAAGTTCGATGACCGACTAAAGATCGGCGTGCCGACGAAAGGGCGGTGGGAGCGATCCCGCCGCCCTTTCTGATTCAACCGACCTTCTGCCCGGTCGCCATGTGGTGGACGATGCGCATCGCTTCATGGGCCGACAGCGCCGATCCTTCCTGCCACAGTCCGACATAGGACAGATGCTCGCCGGCAAACGCGATTGGCCCTTCGGGTTTGCATAATTCGTCGTAGGCCGGTCCGCGCTTTTCTCCGCCGAAATTGCGGCCGACCGCGCCGACCCCTTCGGACCACGGAACCTGCCCCCAGTTGATTGCGATCGGTGACGACAGCAGGCGCGATTTACCTGGATGAAGCGCCTCGATCGACGCCGCGCTGATCCGGATCTGCTCGGCAATCTGCAGCGCGGCAAATTTGTCGGGATTGCCCTGGTTGGTCCAGCCCGCGACGTACGCGCCAACGATCACGCCCCGCTCGCCATGCACTCCAGCGGACGGATACATGACATTTTCGTTGAGCCGGTCGGTCCAGGCGTTCCCGCCGTAAATCCCCTCGTCCGTTTCCCAGAATCGCGGTGCCTCGAACGCCACCTTGGCGCTCTTGAGATATCTGACCCCTTTCAACGCGGCTTTTTTGGCGGGCGAGAAGTCGCTTGGGATCCGCGCCAGGATCGGCGCTGGAAGCGTGCAGATACAATAGTCGGCGCGGGTTGCCTCATTCCCATGTTCGATCCGCACTCCGCTGCCTTCCCGCCGGATGGCGGTCACCGGGACGCCCAGCCGAACGGAGGATTTCACCTGCTCGAACATCGCTTCCGCGATCCGGTCCATGCCCCCGACCGGCTGCAGCATGGTCGCCTGCATGTCGATGATCGCCTCGAACACCAACGGCAGGCCGACCGCCGGTCCCGACAATATCTCTTTCAGGCCGAGTGGCTGGAGCGGCACGCCGGGGCGGTCGTACCCGCCGGGTTCGGTCGCGAAGCCCGAATTGGGGAAGGCCTGCAACTTGCCGTTGGGATCGAGCCCCGCCCAGTTGCGCAGGAACTGGCGAAACAGGTCGCGGTCGTCCTTGGGCATCACCGTGTCGAGCCCGCGATAATCCATCGCCGTCACCAGCAATTCCGCGATCCGCCCCTGCAGGTCGAATACCATCTGTCGCTCACGGTGGACCTTGCCGCCGAAATCCCAGCCCGCGGCGCGGTTGGTATTGACGAAAATCTCCATCGGTACGCCCAGCTGGCGGGCATAGCCCAGGATGACATGATGCGAACTCGGCAGACGCGCCGCACCAGCGTTGAAATATTGCCCAGAACTAAAGTTTGCGCGCTGCAACGGTCGGTCGTTCTGCAACAATTGATCGGTCCCGCGCATCGTCAGCACGCGGCCGCCAACGCGCTGCTGCGCTTCCAGCACCGTCACCGCATAGCCCGCCTTGCGAAGCTCGATCGCCGCGACCAGCCCGGCGATCCCGGCGCCCAGCACCACCACGCGTTTACCCGCTCCGCTCCCCGACGGAAGCGCGAAGCCCGCCGCCTTGGCCGATCCGGGCGAGGCGATGCCCAGCATCTGCAGCGCCGCGACGCTCGCCCCCGCGCCACTCAGCAGCCCGAGTTCGCCCAGCAGTCGCCGCCGTGTCAGTGCCATGTTGTTCCCCCCGGAAATTTGCCCCTATTTGCGTGCGGCGGTCACCTCGATCTCGACCAGCCAACCGGGATCGACCAATCCCGCCACTTCCATCGTCGAGCGCGCGGGTTTCAGCGGCTGGGCCGCGGTTCCGAAGAAATTCCTGTACCCGCGCATCATGCCCGCGAAATCCATCGCCTTTGCGCCCGGCGGTGCGACCAGGAACACGCGCATCATCACGACGTCGCCCATGCCCAATCCCTGGGCCTTCAGTGCCGCCTCGATCTTGCCCAGCACCGATCTGGTCTGTGCTTCGGTATCGCCGAACCTTTCTACGCTTCCGGCCGGTGCGTCGGTCTTTACCGCATCGGGGACGGTACCGCTGATGTAGATAATCTGTGCATTGCCCGGAACGGTGACACTGCCAGCAATCGGCGACTCCGCCGGGCCACTACGAGCGATATCCTGCGCCTGCCCGATTCCCGTGAGCAGCCCCGCTGCGGCCAAACCGCTAATCCACCACTGACGCATTCGACTCGCCTCCTCCATGAAGCTCATTAACTAGCACGTCGCTCCGCAAAACCCGCGTACGGCACCTTTTCGGCCTCACCGCGTTGTAAAGGCGTCGGTTATCCCCCAACTGACATCCAATTGCCCCACCATTCGGCGGGGCTGGCGGCGGCGCAACCCCCTTGCGCCGCCGCCCTCGTTTGGCGAGAAACGCCGAAACATAAGATGCCGGGACCTCTTGATGATCCGAATGCTCGCCGCTGCTTTGCTTCTCACGCTACCGATTGAGGCAGAAGCCGCGCCCAAGACCCAGGCGACGGTAACGCTGACCAGCCACCGGTTCACGCCGTCACCCATCTATCTGCAAAGCGGCGTTCCGGTTCGACTGGTCCTGCTCAATCGAGCAGGCAAAAGCCATGATTTCATTGCCCAGCAATTCTTCCGCAATGCCCGCATTCTGCGTGGCCGCGCGCCCGGCGGTGAAGTGAGGATCGGGGCCGGTCGAAGCGCGGTCATCGACCTGGTTCCTCGCCGCGGCACCTACAAGGTTCATTGCGGCGAGTTCGGCCATCGCATGCTCGGCATGAGTACGATGATCGTTGTACTCTAGGGGCGGTCCTCAGCGGCGTGCGATGACCCGCTTGATCGTCCTGTGGCGATTGCTTTCGTCGCCATAGTCCTTTTCGATTTCGCCTCTGATTTGCTCCAGTTCCCCTTCGGTCAAATGCTCGATTCCGATAAATTCGTTTCGCGCGCCGTCGATCGCGCGAATCACTTCGTCGAGCTTCGCCTGGATCGCCGCGGCATCGCGATTCTGCGCATTCTGAATCAGGAAGACCATTAGGAAGGTAACGATTGTGGTCCCGGTGTTGATCATCAGCTGCCAGGTGTCGGACCAGCCGAACAGTGGCCCCGATAGGCCCCAGCCAACGATGATCGCCAGCGCGAGGGCGAAGGCCATCGGGCGTCCCGCAGCGGCCGCGACGCGGCTCGCCAGATGCTCGAATACATTTCCCATCAGCTACGGCCGCAATCGTTCCTTGGCGTTGTCCCCGCAAATCGGTTGCCGATCCATTCCAGAGTTTCGCGCGTGCTGTCCTTCGCACTGGTCGCGTGGCCCGATCCATTGATTGCGATCCGCCGTACCCGATTGCCCGATCGGCATAGCGCACGGATGTGGGCTGCGGTTACCGTTGGCGCGACCAGATCGTCCTTGGCATTTTGTGCGATCAGCAAAGGCACGCCAATGCGCCCGGTCGACGGACTGTTCCGTCGCGCCAGATTGGCCCATGGCTGGACCCGGCCCAGATCGACATTCTTCAAACGACCTTGCAGCGTGACGATTCCAAGGATCGTGCCCAGCTTCGGCTTGGAATGGAGCTCGATGCAATTATTGTCCGCCAACCGCGTCATGATCTGGCGAGTCTGCGGCCCACCGAAGGTCGCCATCGGCGCACTGTAATGCACCGACCAGCTGCGCCCGATATAGGCGGTGAAGAACGTACGCACCGTCTTGTTCGGGCTTTGCCGCAAATTCTCGATCAGGTCGGTCGGCGGTGCGGCGGCTGCGGCTCCGACCAGTTCGAGATCGGGCGCATAGGTGCGTGCGATCTGCGCCGTCCATAAAGCGGCATGGCCTCCCTGCGACTCCCCCCACACGGCATAGCGCCCGCCCGCGGCCGCGCCGGGGATTTGCCGGGCCGCGCGGACACCGTCGATCACCGATCGTCCCGTATCCACCCCAACCAGAAACGGGTGCATGCCGGCGCTTCCCAGACCAGCATAATCCGGCGCGACCACCACATGCCCTGATTTCACTGCCTCCAGCGCCGGTGTCACGCTCCAGAAATTCGGGCTGAGCGATGGCGCGCATCGGCTGGCGATGCCCCACGTCCCGTGAGTCCACGCTAGTACCCGTCGTGGCTGCGCCGGAATTGCTTCGCGCGGGGCCACCACCATGCCGGTCACTTCTCGCGGCCTTCCAGCCCCGTCGGTCGTCCAGTATCGAACCCGCCACGCCTGCATCCCGCCGGGCGTATCGACCACCGGATCGGCGGCGATCAATTGTCCGGCTTGCTGTGCGGTGGCGATGGTCGGGGTGGCAATCAGCGACAGTCCGGCAGAGATGAATACAAATTGGCGCATGGTAGGCTCCCTCGTTTCGGTGCCGACAGTAACAAGCGATTGTCACCCGGTCACGCGGCGCGGACCTTAATTCTGAACCAGCCGCACCAGTGTCCCGTCGGGGTCGACGAGATAGGCAATCCGCATCCCCGAATTTTCGACCGCCGGCGGATGGAGGCGTGGCTGACCGTGACGGGTTTCGGGAATTCCCGCCGCCAGCGCGGCCGCGTAAAATGCATCGAGATCGTCGAGCCGGAGACAGCAGCTGAACCAGCTGGTCAGCGGATCGAGTTCGGGATGCGGAAAAAATTCGAGCTTCAGGCCGCCGCGCTCGAGGATCATCCACCCCTCGTCACGCCACCCCTCGACGAACCCGAGGGCCGCGTAGAAGGCCGAGGTCACGCTAAAATCGCGCGACGGCAAATTGGGTGTGGCATGGTCGGTCATCGATCCGCCCCCGTCGTCCGGCCAGATTGGCAACTCGATCGGTATCACCTGACACCCGGCCATGACAAAAGAATAGGGGCCCGGCATTGCTGCCAGGCCCCACTGCGCCGAGTATGGATTTACCGGTGTTCGTTTGGCTGACGGCCCGAAGGCCCCCCGCTTCTCGATCCTGATTCACCAGCTCAGGCGTCGCTTCCAATCAAAGCGGATCCGAGGATCCTCACTGCTTCGTTCGTCTCCCCATCCCGAGAGATGGCTTGCTTCCCGATGCCGTTTCGCTTCAGACCCGAAAGCCTTTCCGCACCTTGAACTTCCGCGGCCCTTCTTGGGTTGGCCTGCTTCGCGCGGCTTGGTCTCCCTGGGGGGGAAACCGCCCTCGCAAAGGCGGACCGACTCTTCCGGCGCCTCTTGCCGACTGGTCCGGATTTTGAGTTTCGCCGCATCATC
>JAZKHF010000167.1:0-8166 GCA_040385545.1 Pseudomonadota bacterium | reverse complement strand
ACCCGCCGCGCGAGCTCAAACCCGTTCAGATCATGGGGTTGATGAAGGTGCCCAGATGACGTGCTCCCCGGAAATGTGGTGGCGCCGAGGTAGAGTCCGCCCCATCAGGATAACGGATGCGTGAGGCGCGGCAGGGTCTCGGACGAACAGATAATCGTGATCGTGAAGGCTGGGTGAGCCGCCGACACCGGATTAGCGATGCGACCTTTCACAAACGGTAGTTTGGGCATGCCTGAAGAGCAGATCGACTGCTCATGGGGTTTGCGAACTGCTCGCGAGCGGCATCGCCGGGCCAGGATGGACCGGCGGGTGTTTCGCGAACAGGCCGAGCTTGAACAGGTGCCCCAGCCGCTGTGCATTGAACAAAAGGAGCGCCCCGGCGAGTGCCATATAACCCCAGGACAGCCATGTCAGGCTTGCGATGGTTCGCCCTTCGTCGCCCAGGAAAGCCAACGTGAGCCCAACCTGGACGATGAACAGGCCGGCTAGCGCCAGCGCACCCCACAGTCCCAACCTTAGCCGCAGAAGTAGGCCGATCCCGAACAACGATTGCGCAGCCGTTAGGAAGAACTCCTCGTGCTGGCGCGCATCGAGCGGCAGTGCGGTCAAGCTGCCGGCGCCCAGGGTCATGGCGAGCGGGAGCATGCCCACGAGCAGGGTCCACTGGTTGATCTTGTCCGAGATCATCGTCGCAAGGCCATTGGCTGCCCGCCCCGAAAGGACGAATAGCACCGCAATCGTTACCGCAGGGGCCTCACTCGCAAGCGGCGCCAGCCACTGAATCAGCAGGAACTCGTCGATGCCGACAAGCCGCCCGGATTCTACCATCGCTTCGGCAAACGGTTCGGCCGAGGCAAGGATGACCGTCGCGGCGACGAGGGTGAGCGCGGCCATGGCCGCCCACTGGCGCGCTGCCGATAGGCGGCCGAGCGCAGCCGCCGGACCAGGCTCGTCGTCCTCGTCCTCCTCGGCCTTGGGCAGGTAGCTGACTCGCCACACATACGCGGCGAATATGCCGACCAGGACGAGGCTATCGATCCAGCCGATCGCGTCGCGGAAAAGGATACCGAAGGACCAAATGGTTCCGATCAGCAGGAATACGATCTCTGCCGCGTTGACCGGTGCGAGATCGATCCGTCCCTGCCGTGTCCGAAACCAATGCAGGAGGACCATTAAGGGCCAGGCGATGCCGACAAGTAGCCGGTTGGCACCTGTCATATTGGCCGCGGCGTAGTGGACGTAGTTGGAACTTGGGTCCTGGCCGGCGGCATAGGCATAGTAGAAGTCGACGGCGTATTCGGGGAGCACAGTGACAAGCGCGATAGCGGCAATGATCAGCCCTTGGCTCACCCGCTTCTCTGCGGCTTCCGCACCCCACGACAGCATGAACCCGGCCGCGAGGATGGCAACGCCGAAGGCAGCGGCGTCGAGAAGCGGGTTCGCCCGCCAACCACCCAAGCGAAGTGCAATCGCCGGTAGGGTCACAGCAATGGCTACAGCAAGATACCCGGCGAAGCGACGGAGAGTAGCTCGAGGTGCAGCGGCATTCATATTGTAACTACTCCGGCCGAGCGAGATGATCGCACACCTACAATGCCGGCGTAAGAGCTTGTGTCGACGGTCTTTGCAGGGGGGAGGGGGGGTGTACCGTCTGACAATGAGTTCTCTGCTCGATTGCGTCGCCTGGCCACAGCCGGAGATGGTATCAAAGCCGCGCTAAGCGGCCCCCATCCACGTTGAGCGCCGCGACGGTTCTGAAAGCTGCGTCGTCCGAGGCGAGGAAGCGATCGCAGCGACCCGGCCCGCCAGGTGCCCGCGAAGGCCGTTAGAGCTTCAAGCGCGAAGCCGGTTGGGCGCCCGCTCCCGCTAGCCCGCTGCATAGTGGGAACGCCGCGCCTCGTCCACCATATGGCCGCCTCAACAACTACCCGCAGTGGACTGTTCTTTGGTTTCTAACGAGACTTCGCGGACAAGATCCCCGGTTGCGTCCTTACTGGCGTGAAGAGCAATATCGGCCTGCGAGACAATGCCACAGCACCTGCCCTCTTCGTCCACCACGGGGAGGCGACGAATCTGATTGTCTTCCATCTTCTTGCAGCACTCACCTATACTCGTATCTGGAGCGACAGTGACGAGTGACGAAGACATCACCTCATCGACAGGCGTATCCGATGATTTTCCTTCGGCGACGCACCGGCATGCGATGTCGCGGTCGGTCACGACACCCACCAGTCGCCCGGCTTCATCGACAACAGGGATCTCACCGCAGTCGTTAGCGACCATCAGCGCCGCGACGTCCTTCACGCTAGCCGAGGGGCTGCAGCACGCCGGCTCCGGCGTCATCACATCGCGCGCTTCCATAAATATTCTCCGTCTTGTCGGGGGCGCGAAAGGCGCTCGGCATCCAAACGGAAGCCTAGGCTGCCGGTTCCAATTGGCCCTGATTAGTGGCGGATGCGCGCGGACCTGGGCACCCACCATTTGCGGCAGGCCCACTAATCGCGCTGCTTTCACAAAAAAATGAGCATCGGTGGACGCATCAGGCCTCGAACGGAAGACCCGCTGATAATAGGGGGAAGGTGGCGTGCAGAAATTGAGCGGACTAGACCCTCACAGTTCCTCGCAATTCACGCATTCTGATGCAACGGCCGACTCCCGATCGCCGCTTGGTTTCCTTTAACACGCCCAACAGCGCCAGGAACTCGATTTCGCAGCCTCGCACAGGTGGCCTGACACTGTGCCAGTCACTACGTCAGTGGCCCCCGACTGGAGATGACGTCATGGGTGACCTCCCAAATCGTACCGTCGCAACCCGCAAACGATTCGTCGCATCTTCTCAAAATTGGGGGTATCAATGGGGGTATTTTCCTGAAGGGCTGGGAGAATAGTCCGCAAACCCAATGAGATAGGACGCGCCGGTGGATCCCTCCTCCGCTACCACCCACCTCTTTGTCTTCAATGACTTACAGAGGGGGGGGGGATGGCACGATAATGGCACGATCCCTTCCACTAGAAAGACGACTGCTGGTGGTTCTGCGTCAACTATCTAGAAATGAACGCAAAATCCTAAAGCTCTGCCAACATATCCTCGATTTGCGACGTGAGAGGTGTCCGCTATGAGTGCTACGCTCGATCATTAGGAATGTGAGGGATACTTGTCGGAAAAACTGACGTTCGAGCAGCGGCATAGGCATGCGTCTCTTCCCGGCCAGCTTAAAGCCGACGAAGTATCGCGGGAGTTGCAGGCCAAGCTCTGGGCGGGCCTGCATCATTCGCTCAGCGAGGCTTATGTCTCGATGGACTATGCCGATGGGATCATAGGTCACCCGTGGCGCCAAGTCCTTTACCGCTGGCACGTCACTGTTCTGCATAAACCGGCCGATGAATTTCTGAAGCAGCACAAATACTGCGTAAGCCTCGTTAAGGACATCATCTACAACGCCCCGCTTCACCGGCTCTTCACTTTCCTGGAACACGTAGCAGGGTCTGAAGGAATGCGTTCCGAGGCAAATTATCTTGCCTTTGCTCTCGAAGATTCCCGGGCCGCTTGGCGACTAGTGGAGGGACAAGTAGTCCCGATCACGTCGGAGGACCAAGCAAAGGCCGTAGCGGGGGCATTGAGCGAGGTGCGGTCCCTCGGTCCAGACGGCGCAAAGACGCACCTCAAGAACGCCGCCTCTTATCTCACGCAAGGCAAGTGGGCCGACAGCGTCAGAGAGAGCATCCATGCTGTCGAAGCAGTGGCCTGCACTTTTGAAGACTGCTCCACCCTAAGCGATGCCCTGAAGGCAATGCAGAAGTCCGACCGACCCATCCATCCCGCTTTATCGAAGGGCTTCCTGGCACTTTACGGTTATACGGCTGACGAATCAGGAATTCGTCATGCTTTGCTGGAGGATGGAGCGCCCGACGTTTCAGAGGACGAAGCTCTCTTCATGTTCACGGCTTGCGCAGGATTTTGCCAGTATTTGGTTCGCCATTGCGGTGGCAAACGCTGAAAAAGTGGCACGATTAGCTCGATTGTCTCTCTTGTCGAAACAACGTGCCAATCGTGCCATTGAACCAATGAGCTTTTATCGTGCCATGTGGCACGCCATCGCGATGCCTTATAAGTCATTGAAATCGTTGGCTTGTCTCACCCCTCTGCTACCATTTCCACCAACCCGTAGAAGCGACATCGCGCGAGTCATGCGATTGCCCGACGGTCGCCGAAGGCGTAGCGTGGCGCGATGATCGGTGCCTGGATGCTGGCCGCGATGGCCGTGGGTAAGCCCGGTCCGGCGCCGCGCTTCGAGGCGGTAACCGAATTGAGCGCCCCTGCGTCGTCGGTGCCCGACACTTTGGTCTTCGTTCGCGATAAATATCGCCGCATGACCGTGCCGGTCACGCTGGCGGGAAAGGGGCCTTACCGCTTTCTGGTCGATACCGGGTCCGACCGCAGCGCGATCTCGCGCGAACTGGCGGCGGCCTTGCTGCTCCCACCCGGTCCGCGCGCCCGGCTGCACAGTGCAACCGGCGAGAGCGGGGTCGGGCTAGCGGTGATGTCCGGTCTCAAGCTCAGCCGAACCGCGATCGAACGGATCGACGCACCGTTGCTCGATGCCGCCGACATCGGCGCCGACGGCATCCTCGGCATCGATGCCCTGCGCGCCGAACACCTGTCGTTCGATTTCGTGAAGCGAACCGTGTCGATCGCCACTGCCGAGCGCGGCCCCGAGGTCGACGACCGCGATGCAATCGTGGTCCGAGCCAGGCGCCGTGACGGCCGGCTGGTCATCACCGATGCCGCCGCGGAAGATCGGCACCTCAGCGTGGTGGTCGATACCGGGTCGCAATATTCGATCGGCAATGACGCGCTTCGCCGGGCACTCGAACAGCGAGGGGCGCTTGACCTGCGCGGCCCGATCGAACTGGTGTCGGTGACCGGTGCGATCCTGCGCGGGGAACTGGCCGTGATCCGCGACCTGAGGCTTGGCGGATCAACCATTCGCGGCCTCGCGATCGTGTTCGCCGACGCCCATACCTTCCGCCAGCTCGGCCTCGACCGACGCCCGGCGATGCTGCTGGGAATGAGCGGCCTCGAAAGCTTCGATCGCGTGTCGATCGATTTCGCCAACCGCAAGCTTCGGCTGGTGGTGTCGAACGATGCGCCGCCCATTCCGGATTGACAGCGACTGTGTTAAACCACTAATACAGCAGCAACATATCTCTGGGGGTTTGCAAAATGGTTCGTTCTGCTGTGATTCTCGCACTTTTGCTGTCCGCTGCTCCTGCCGTCGCGTTGCCCGCCGACTTCAAGGCCCAGGCCGACAAGATGCTGGCCGATGCCTATGCTGCCACGGGTCCCGGCGCGGCGGTGATCGTCACAGAGAATGGCAAGACGGTCTACGCCGCGGGACGGGGCCTGGCCGATATTGAGCGCAAGGTCGCGATTACGCCGGCGACGCACTTCCGCCTGGGATCGATCACCAAGCAGTTTACTGCCGCGGCAATCATGAAACTGGTCGAGCAGGGCAAGGTCTCGCTCGACGATCCCTTGTCCAAATATCTGCCCGATTACCCCGCGCCCAATGCTTCGGCGACGGTTCGTCAATTGCTCAACCACACGTCGGGGGTGATGTCCTACACCAACATGCCCAGCTTCACGGCCGAGGGGAATGCCAGCAAGGCCGTCACCACCGAGCAATTGGTTGCGGTGTTCAAGAGCGTTCCCCCGCCCTCGAAACCGGGCGTGAAATATGACTATAACAACAGCGGCTATGTTCTGCTTGGCGCGATCCTGGAAAAGGTGACTGGCAAGAGCTGGGACCAGGCGGTCGCCGATCTGGTGGTGTCACCGTTGAGGCTGACCACGATCCGCACCGGGATCGGCGCCGACGGGACACCGGGGATGGCGGTTGGGTATACCGACAAGGACGGTAAGGCCGCGCCGGCGATGAGTATCCACATGAGCGTGCCCCATGCGGCCGGCGCATTGGTCGGAACGGTCGGCGATCTTGCCAGCTGGGGTCAGGCGCTGCACGACGGCAAGGTCGTCAGCCCGGCAAGCTATGCCGCGATGATCGCCCCCACGACCACCACCGACGGCAAGACCGAGCCTTATGGCTTTGGCCTCCAGACTGGCGATGTGCGCGGGCACAAGCAGATCGGACATGGCGGCGGCATTTTCGGGTTTTCGACCGACAGTATCTATCTTCCGCAGGAGAAGATTTTCGTCGCGGTATTTACCAATAGCGACAGTCCGCAATCCTCGCCCGGCCTGGTCGCCCGGCGTCTCGCGGCGTTGGCGGTCGGGGAAGCTTATCCGACCTTCACCAAGACGGCGATCGATCCCAAATCGCTGGAGGCGGCCTATGGCGTCTATGCCTTCGACAACACCAAGCGCACCTTCTTCTCCCGCGACGGAAAATTGTTCATGCAGCGCGACGGCAGCGGCGCGCTGGAAGTTTTCTCAGCCGGCGAGAACCGCTTCTTCTACGGCAATGACAGCCTGAGCTGGTTCGAGCTGGTGAATGACGGCGCAGGGGCAAAGCGCATCGCATTCTATCCTGAGGGCGACAGCAAAGCGTCGATGGCGAGCCGCACCAGCCCGCCGCCGGTCGAGGCCGCCGCAGTCGCGGTCCCCGCCGCAACGCTGGCCGGCTATGTCGGAAGCTATACCTCGATGGCCGGAATTTTCGTGTTCACCCAGGTGGGCGAGGGGCTTTCCGTGAAGCTCGGCTCACAACCGGCGTTCCCGTTGAAAGCGACCAGCGCGACGGAATTCGAAATCCCCCAAGTTGGGGCCAAAATCCGTTTCAACGTCAAGGACGGCAAGGCCGGATCGATCACCCTGTTCCAGGGCGGGCAGGAAATCGAGGGCATCCGCAGCAATTAAGCCAAAAGCAAAGCGCCCGGGCCGTTTCCGACCCGGGCGCTCCTGCGTGACGATCGCTCGTCAGCCCCCTTGATTTGGACGTGCCGCTTATTGAAGGGCATCCTCCCCGAACCCGGTCCCTGGGGCCCGATCCGTGGACCATGTGCTAGGCCCGGCTAAGTGCCTTTGTCATCACCAAAATGCCGCTGAAGGGGCGTTTGGGTATCGGGTGTGGCGGGCATGCAACGGCGATCCGACGGCATTGGACACCGCCACGGCAGTTGCCGAGCCGGAGTCGCCTGACTAGAGGAGTGGTACGCTTCACCCTCCGTTCCGAAAGTCCCACTCTTGCGCCTGTCCCGCTCATTCCTGCCCGTAATGAAGGAAAGTCCGGCCAGCGCCGAGATCGTCAGTCACAAACTGATGCTCCGCGCTGGACTGGTCCGCCAGACCGCGGCCGGCATCTACGCCTGGCTGCCGATCGGTCACCGCGTCCTCAAGAAGATCGAGCAGATCGTGCGCGAGGAACAGGACAAGGCCGGCGCCATCGAAATGCTGATGCCCACGCTGCAGGCGGCCGATTTGTGGCGCCAGTCGGGCCGCTACGATGCTTATGGTCCCGAAATGCTGCGCATCAGGGACCGTCAGGACCGAGATATGCTTTATGGCCCGACCAACGAGGAGATGATTACCAGCATCTTTGCCGGCGAGGTCAAAAGCTACCGCGAATTGCCGCGTACGCTCTACCACATACAGTGGAAATTCCGCGACGAGGTCCGCCCGCGCTTCGGCGTCATGCGGGGCCGCGAATTCTTTATGAAGGACGCCTATAGCTTCGATCTTGACGAGGCCGGGGCGCGCAACAGCTATTACACCCAGTTACTGGCTTACCTTCGCACCTTCCAGCGGCTCGGCATCCAGGCTGTCCCGATGAAGGCCGCGTCCGGACCGATCGGCGGTGATCTCAGCCACGAATTCATCGTCCTGGCCCCGACCGGCGAGAGCGAGGTCTTCTACGACGCCGCGTTCGAGGAGTTCGACTGGGCGCAATCGGATTTGTCGTACGACGATGCCGCCGGCCTTGAGAAACTGTTTGAACAAGTGAGCTCAACCTATTCCGCAACCGACGAAACCCACGACCATGCGCGCTGGGCGGAGGTTGCCTCCGACCGCCAGCGCACCGGCCGCGGGATCGAGGTCGGGCACATTTTCTACTTCGGCGACAAATATTCCAAGGCAATGGGCCTCAAGGTCTCCGGCCCCGATGGCAGCAACATCGTTCCCGAAATGGGCAGCTACGGGATTGGCGT
>JAZKHF010000166.1:0-6016 GCA_040385545.1 Pseudomonadota bacterium | reverse complement strand
TCTGCGTGGTCTTGACCGCGCCGTCGGGGCGGGTTTCCTTGACCTTGACGCATTTCCCGCTGCGAAATTCCTCGCGCACCGTGCCGTCGGCGGCAACGGTCTTCGAATCCGGCCGATCGACGCGCTTGTTGCCCTGGATCTCATATTTGAAATTGCTCGGGGTAGTCGCGGAGGCGCCCGACTGCTGGGCATAAGCAGCGCCCGCCAGCCCAGCCAGCATGACCGTTCCAATCGCCGTCAGTATCACCACGCGTTTCATCGACTTCACTCCTTGAGCGGGGTTTATATCGGAACAGAAGTGAACCGGCGATGAAAATTCGCGACGAGCCGTTCTTGTGAAGGGTTGAGCAGTTTCGAGCCTAATTTGCGAGACGCGGACTCCAGCCCGCTTTTATACCCCGCTCTTTTACGTCATGATCGCGTCGACAATCAGGGGGGCACTTATGATCGGCTATGTCACACTCGGCACCGACGACCTTGACCGTGCGCGGCATTTTTATGCCGAATTGCTCGGCACGATTGGTGGCAAGGAATTGATGCGCATCGACGACGATACCGGCTTCACCCTGTACGGCACCGGAATGGACCGGCCGGGTATCGTCGTGCTCAAGCCCTTCGATGGCGCTCCTGCCGATCCCGGCAATGGCAACATGGTTGCCATCCCGTTCAGCGACCGGGCAAAGGTCGACGCGTTTCACGCCAAAGCGCTTGAACTCGGCGGAACCGATGAAGGCGCCGCAGACACGCGCGGCGACCCCGCCGACGGCTTTTATTTCGCTTACTTCCGCGATCCCGACGGCCACAAGTTCGCGGCCTTCAACATTCCGGGAGTTTCGGCATGACGCGCTTTCTCGCCCCGCTCGCCTTCCTGCTGACGACCGCGGCAAGCGTGCCGCCGGCCCCGGCATACGATATCGTCATTCGCGGCGGGACCGTGGTCGATGGCGGCGGCGGGGCGCCGTTCGTCGGCGATGTCGCGGTTAGCGGTGACAGGATTGTGGCGGTCGCGCCAAGCCTCCCGGGGACTGGCAAGCGCACCATCGACGCCACCGGCCTGACCGTCTCTCCCGGCTTCATCAACATGCTCAGCTGGGCAACCGAAAGCCTGATCGAGGATGGCGCGGGGGAGAGCGACATTCGCCAGGGCGTCACGCTCGAGGTGATGGGCGAGGGTTGGTCGATGGGCCCCTATAACGAATCCATGGTCCGCCTCGAAGCCGAGCGGCAGGGCGACATCAAATATCCGATCGACTGGCGCACCTTGGGCCAATATCTGACCAAGCTGGAAAAGCGCGGCATTGCGCCCAATGTCGCAAGCTTCGTCGGTGCCACCACGATCCGCGTCCACACGCTGGGCGAAGGCGACGTCGACCCGACCCCGACCCAGCTATCTGCGATGCAAAACAATGTGCGGCTGGCAATGAACGAAGGCGCGATGGGGCTGGGAAGCTCGCTGATCTACGCGCCCGCTTTCTATGCCGAAACGCCCGAGCTGATCGCGCTCGCGACCGCCTCCGCGCAGTGCGGCGGCATGTACATCAGCCATATGCGCAACGAGAGCGACAATCTGGTCGAGGCGGTTGACGAGTTGATCGAGATAGCGCGTAAATCCGGTGGCCCGGCCGAAATCTACCACCTCAAGCAGGCCGGCAAGGGCAATTGGGGAAAGCTCGATGCGGTCATCCAGCGGGTGGAGGCGGCGCGCGCGTCGGGCGTCCGGATCACTGCCGACATGTACAATTACGTCGCCGGTGCCACCGGACTCGACGCGGCGATGCCGCCGTGGGTCCAGGCTGGTGGCTATGAGCAGTGGAAGAAGCGACTGCAGTACCCGTCTATCCGCAAACGCGTCCTCGCCGAGATGCGCGCGAAGCCGGTCGGCTGGGAAAGCCTTTATTATCAGGCTGGCGGTGCCGACAAACTGATCCTGATCGGCTTCAAGAATGAGAAACTTAAGCCGCTTACCGGCAAGACCCTGGCCGAGGTCGCCACCATGCGCGGGACGTCGCCGGAAGATACCGCGATCGACCTGGTGATCGAGGACGGAACGCGCGTCTCGACCGCTTACTTCCTGATGGACGAAGCCAATGTCGCACGGCAGGTGGCGTTGCCGTGGATGAGCTTTGGAAGCGATGCAGAAGCGCAATCGCCAACTGGCAACTTCCTCAAATCGTCGGTCCACCCCCGCGCCTATGGCAATTTCGCGCGGTTGCTTGGCAAATATGTCCGCGACGAGAAGCGCCTGACCCTGCCCGATGCAATCCGGCGGATGACCAGCTATCCGGCGTCCAACCTCGGCATCACCGATCGTGGTCTTTTGAAAGCCGGGATGATGGCCGACATCGCCATGTTCGACGCCGCCACGATTGCCGACCAGGCGACCTTCGACAAGCCGCAGCAATTTGCAGTCGGGATGCGCCATGTCCTGGTCAACGGCCAGCCGGTGCTGCTCGACGGCCAGATGACCACGGCCCGCCCCGGTCGCGCCGTCCGCGGTGCCGGCACCGGCAAATGCCCGCCGCGATAAGGCCAGCACCTCCAGGATTGCGCGGCGCGCGCGCTGGCTTATGCTGGCCCGGACTTTTCAGGAGAATTTGATGCGTTTCCTTTTGCTCGCCACCGCCGCCCTCGGCCTCGCCGCCTGCGATCGCGGGCCAGAGGTCGATCTGACCAACGCCACTCCGGCCGAGGTCGCGAAGGCGATGAAGGACAGCGGTGCAACCCGCAACATGGTGCGGCCCGGCAAATGGTCCTCTACCGTCGCCGTGCTGGAAATGAACAGCCCGGGCATGCCAGCCGAAATGCAGGCGATGATGAAGCAGCGCATCGGCCAACCGCAGACCCTCGAAGCCTGCCTTACCGCCGAACAGGTCGACAACCCCGAACGCATGCTGGGCGGAATTCCGGCCAGCTGCAAATATGACCGCTACGTCATGGGCAATGGCAAGATGGACGGGACGTTGCGGTGCGACACCAATGGCATGAAGCAGGAGATGACGGTCGCCGGTACCTATTCCGACGATCAGTACAGCATCACCATCGACAACAAGACCAGCGTTCCCGCGGGCGCCCTGCCAGGCGGACAGGCGGGATCGATGTCGATGAAGATGAAGGTGGATTCCAAGCGGCTCGGCGATTGCGACGGCACCGAGACGCAGCCGCCCGCCATGCCCGCCACGCCGCCCGCACAGGGGAATGTCCAATGAGCGCCCGTTTGCTGATCGCCGCGGCGCTGCTCGCCCTCCCGCTGTCGGCCTGCGGCGAAGACGCGCCGAAACCTACCGCGGCGAAGGCCGCGCCCGCCGCCTTCCCGGCTGGCGAGTGGGAAGTCACCGCGCTGACCGAAAAATTGCGCAGCACGGACAACAGCACCCCTGCAACAGGTCTCAAGACCGGGGCCGCCGAAACGCGCAGGATCTGTTCGCCTGCCGGTCCCAAGCCGGGTGCCGAGTTGTTCGCAGCGCAGGGTGACGATTGCTCGTTCGACAGCGACTATGCGCGCAACGGGCGGCTCAACATGTCGCTGCAGTGCACGCGTTCCGGTCGTGGTCCGCTGGCGCTGAGTATCGACGGCACTTATGATGAGCAGACCTTCGACGTGAAGGTCGTCACCAGCACCTTTTTCTCCGGCTCCGGCGATTATTCGCTGACCCAGAAGATGACCGGCAAGCGGATCGGCGACTGTCCGGCGGCGGCAGGCTGAGGCCACAACGCCACCGGCTAGGTCTGGAACGGTGTCATTGCGGCCAGTCCGGCTCGGGCTGGCCGCGAGTCTTCCATAACGAATAGACGATTCCCGACGCGATCAGTGCGGCGGTCACGCCCAGGCTGAGCAGGGGCGGGAACTTGTCCCCGCCCAGCACGAAGTCGGCGACGAAGATCTTTGACCCAATGAATACCAGCACCGCGGCCAGCGCATATTTCAGATAGTGGAAGCGGTGGATCATCGCCGACAGCGCGAAATACAGCGCTCGCAGGCCCAGGATCGCCATGATGTTGGACGTGTAGACGATGAACGTGTCGGTGGTGATGGCGAAGATGGCCGGCACGCTGTCGACCGCGAATACCAGGTCGGCCAGGTTGATCACCACCAATGCAAGAAACAATGGCGTCGCCGCGCGGACCATCTTGCCACTTTTCTCGTCGGGCACTTTCACGAAGAAATGCTGGGCGTGAAGCTCCTTGGTCACCCGCATATGGCTGCTGATCCAGCGCACCACCGGATTATTGCCGACATCCATCGGCTTGTCCCCGGCGAAGAACATCTTGATGCCCGTCGCGATCAGGAAGGCGGCAAAGATGTACAGTACCCAATAGGCTTCGGCGACCAGGGCCGCGCCAGCCGCGATCATCACGCCGCGCAGCACGATCACCGCGATGATCCCCCACACCAACGCGCGATACTGATATTTGGGCGGGATCGCGAAGAAGGTGAAGATCAGGCTGATCACGAACACATTGTCGATCGACAGCGCCTTTTCGATGAAGAATCCGGTGTAATATTTCATTCCCAGATCCGCACCGCGCTCGACCCAGATCCACGCCCCGAAGGCGATTGCGATGGCGATGTAGAAAGCGGAGAGCCTGAGCGACTCCGCGATCCCCATCTCGCGGTCTTCCTTGTGCCAGACGCCAAGGTCGAACGCGGTCAGCGCGGCCACCAGGCCAAGGAAGGACAGCCAGAACCAGGCGGGCGTACCGAGCCAGTCGGCGGTTAGAAATTCCATGAAAAATCCTCTCGAAAAGCAGTGGCTTTCGATCGGAAGCGTCCGGCAGGGTTGAGCGCTTGGAAAGGCCGCTCGAATCGCACCGGAAACATCCGATGCGGTCCGACATCACACGCCTTCGCCCTTGGGCTCGGTGTGCCAGAGGGGCCCGGTCCGCGGATGGCTCAATGACGGAAAGCTGTTTTGGTTGCAAGCGGAACGACCGTGGGGTGCGTCGCGCCGGCGTTGCGAAAGCGCCACAGCCCCCTCTGGCGGCGCGATTTTTTTCACCCATTGTTAATTTTGACTCTTGTGTTCCAATCGCATTTGAACACAATATGCGGTGTTCCGGTGGGGGCCGCTCTCAATCTATTGTGGTTGGGGCCGAAGATGATTATCTTCGGCATGAGCCCGCGCGCGCCCTGTGGATATCGGGGACGGCGCGATAATAACCCGCACCGGCGCGGTGATTTAGGGTAGGCTCGGGCCAATGACACCGAGTCGAACATTTAGCGAACAGGCGGCCGTCGAGCCGTCCAGCGTACGGGGTGAGGACATGGATTTTCTGAGCGACAGCAAGGTCACGGACGAGGACGTCACCACTGCCACGCCCGAGCGGACCAGCAAGACGATCGACGTCGCGGCCTACAAGATCGTCACCGACGAATCGCGCGATGCTTTGCTCACCGAATTCGGCAAGGATACGCTCCGCGACCGTTACCTCTTGCCCGGCGAAACCAACCAGGATCTGTTCGCCCGCGTCGCCTCGGCCTATGCCGATGATCAGGCGCACGCCCAGCGCATTTACGACTATATTTCCAAATTGTGGTTCATGCCGGCCACCCCGGTGCTGAGCAACGGCGGCACCGGCCGCGGCCTGCCGATCAGCTGCTATCTCAACAGTGTCAGCGACAGCCTGGACGGCATCGTCAACAGTTGGAACGAGAATGTCTGGCTCGCCTCGAAGGGCGGCGGCATCGGCACCTATTGGGGCGCGGTGCGCGGCATCGGCGAGCCGGTCGGCCTCAACGGCAAGACCAGCGGCATCATCCCGTTCGTCCGGGTTATGGACAGCCTCACCCTCGCCATCAGCCAGGGCTCGCTTCGGCGCGGCTCGGCGGCGGTGTATCTCGACGTGTCGCATCCCGAGATCGAGGAATTCCTCGAGATCCGCAAACCGTCAGGTGATTTCAACCGCAAGGCGCTGAACCTGCACCATGGCGTGCTGATCACCGACGAATTCATGGAAGCGGTTCGCGCCGGCGCCGAGTTCGACCTGAAATCGCCCAAGACCGGCGAAGTCCGCGGCA
>JAZKHF010000165.1:0-4110 GCA_040385545.1 Pseudomonadota bacterium | reverse complement strand
CGGCGGGTGCGCAGAATACCGGCAACAATCCGATGTGCGTCGCGGGCCTTACTTCATTCCTCGCAGGTCAGGCGGGGATCATCGGCGGCGCTGCGATTTCGGGAGGCAGCATATCAGCCCCATCGACCGGGCTTCGCACTTCTGGCGGGACAGGTGGCGGCGGTCTTCCGGCGGCTGCGGCGGTCGGAACTAACGGTGGTGCGGTCAATGGCGGCGGGGTGATTGTCGGGTTGCCTGCTTCTGTGGGTGGTGCCGCAGCGACGACCCCGCCGACACACGGATCGAATGGATTTGCCACACTTCCGCCCTATGCCTTTTTCCTCGGCGGTTCGGGCGGCGGATCGACCCACGGCACCGCAACGGGCGCGGGGCTGGTCGGAGCACCGGGCGGCGCGGGCGGTTTGGGTGGCGGTGGCGGTGGAGGCGGAGGCGCGTTGACCGGATCGACTGCGACGAATCTCGGCGGACGTGGAGGCGATGGGCTAGTCATCATCGTAGCCTGGTAAGTGCTGGGGTTCGGGCCACTCGGGTTCGCACCGCTTGGGGATGATGGGCAGGTTTTTGCTGCAAGCGGCGCGGCCTCAGGGACTTCGACCGCCGCATTCAGCACGACAGGAAATCTCACCGGATCGGGCGCACTGTCGGGTGCATCGACGGTAGCGTTCACAACTTCGGCAACTGGCGCGCTCTCAGGGGCGCTTGCCGGTTCGGCAGTTGTAGCATTCACGACCGCAGGAGCGGCCACAGGCGCGGGCAGGCTGTTAGGGGCATCTGCGCCCGCCTTTGCTATTTTCGGCGCTCTGACGGGCGTTGGGGCGCTGTCGGGGGCAAGTTCGCCCGCATTCACGACGGTAGGCATCCTGGCGGGGCGGGGCGCGCTGTCGGGCAATTCCGACTTTGCATTCGCACTAAGCGGGACGCTGGTTCTCCCATCCGGCGCGCTGTCCGGTTCGGCTTCGGTATCGTTCGCCACCGCCGGGGTTCTGACGGGTGCCGGATCGCTATCCGGTTCGGGCGCGTCCGCCTTCGCGTTGAGTGCGGCGCTGGCCGGGCAGGCGCTTCTTTCGGGCACTTCGGTGGTAGTGTTCACAACGGCGGGCCTGCTTGGCGGAGGCGCTGTAACATCACCGATCGGCGGCGCGGTTTCGTTCGGCTTTACCGTAAGCGGGTCTATTTTTTCCGTCACATGGGGATCGAGTGGCGACACGCCGCCGACTGGATGGGCCAGCAACGATGATGACGTTGGCGGCGAATGGACAACCACCGCGAACGTTGTTGCGGGTTCATGGGCTACAATCGCCACTACCGACGACGAATGGACCACAACGCCAGATGCGCCCGCAGTGGCGTGGGGGAGTTAGATAAATGCCAACTTCCGGCGTCACCGCATGGTCCCTGACCGCGCGCGACATCATCACCGCCGCGTTGCAGGAAAACGCCATCATCGGGCTTGGCCGCACGCCCACGGCTGCGGAATCCGAAGCGTGCATGGTCCGGCTCAACGGGATGCTCAAAAGCTGGATGCCCGGCGCGTTTCACGAAACCACGGGAACGGTGACGATCACCGGCGGGGATGCTTCGGGCACGCTGGCCGCTGGCATCAAGCGCATCATCAACGCTCGGCTCGAACTGACAAGCACCGAGCGCCAGTTGCACGAATGGAGCCGCGACGATTACCTGTCGCTGCCCAACAAAGCTTCGGTTGGTGACCCGACCATATTCTATCAGTCGCGCCAACTCGCCGGGTTGACGCTCTACGTCTGGCCGGTGCCAGCCACGAACAAAACGCTGCATATCGACTATGAGCGCGTCCCGGAAACCGTGACATCGCTGAGCCAGACGGTGGATTTCCCCGAGGAGTATCAGGAGGCGCTTTACGCGAACCTGGCGCTGCGGTGCTCTGGCCTGTTCGGCGTCGCGCTCAACCCCGAACTGGTCGCCCGCGCGCAAAGGCTGGAACGCGAAATGCTCGATGCCGAGCGCCCGGAAAGCTACACGTTCGAGCCGAGCGGCTACTGTGCCTGACCTCAAGATCATCACCACCACGATCCGGCGCGGGCGGGGCAATATGCCGCAGATGCCGCTGGTGAATATGTTCAGCGAAGCCGCGATCACCGAACCGCGTCAGTTTGCGCTGCAGTCGTTTCCCGGCCTGACCGTCACCACTACGCTGGGCACAGGGCCTGTTGCGGCCATGCTACAGGGCGGCGGGATACTCGACGGGGCCTTGGCAGCGCTTTCGGGCGGAACGCTCTACACGGGCGGCGTGGCGCGCGGTGCGGTATCGGGCGCGGGCGCGGCAAGCATCGCGGGCAATGAAATGGGCGCGGTCGCGGCGGCGGGCATGATCGCGTCGTTCTATGACGGGGCGGTGTTCAGCGCGATCGACTTCCCCGATGGTCAGCCGGTCATCAAGGTATTCGAGCAAGGCGGGCGGTTCCTGTTCATCCCGGCGGACGGGCAGGATTGGTATTGGACCGCGCCTTATGCCGATATGCTGGACGGCTCGGGCGAGATCATCGTTGACGGGCTGGACTTCGCAAGTGCGGAAAGCGAGCCGGACCAACTGGTTGATGGGCTGGTGATCGGCGATTCCCCAATTTTGGGCGGTCGCAACACAATCGAGTTCTGGACGAAGACCGGAGACTTGGATTTGCCCTATGTCCCGGTCGAGGGGCGGACGTTCCAGAAGGGCGTGCGCGCGACGGGCTGCATGGCGCTGTTCGACAACACGTTCGGTTGGGTCAGCCCCGACAACATCGTCTATATCGCGGGCAACGTGCCGCAGCGGATCAGCGACGCGGGGGTTGAGGAGCTTATCGCGGCGTCGGTAACGTGCCGGGTCGATAGCTACTTCTTCGAGGGTCACGAGTTCCTCAAGATCGGGCTGGATGACGTGACCGTCGAGTTCGACGCGCAGACCCGCCAATGGAACGAACGCCGGACGGGTGTGGGCAACTTTCGCGGCGGGCCGGTTGTCTCGGGGCCGCTGTTCGGCAGCACGGTCGATGGCAGCGTTTACGAACTGTCGGGCTATACCGACCTCGTTGGCTACCAGGAGCGCAGCTTTTGCGCGGGGTTCACGTTGCCGGGCGGTGCGGTGCCGATCAGGAACGTGCGGCTGCGGACCAATCCGGGGCAGACCGAATACCTGACCGGGGACTATACCAACCCGACCGTGGAGTTGATCCAGTCGTTCGACGGGGGCCAGACCTTAGAGGCCGCGTTGCCCGAATATCTAGGCGAACAGGGCGAATACCGCCGCGAAGTCGAGTGGCGGGCCTTGGGGATTGCGGACGCGCCGGGGTTCTTCGGCAAGTTCCGCGTCACCGCGCCGGTTCCGTGGCGCGTGTCGGGTGCGGGCTTCAATGAGGCTGGTGGCGGGCGGTCGCGGTAATGGCGCAAAACCTTGCCACGCTGAATGCCTCGCTGGCCATCGTGGATGAACAGGGGCGTCCGCAGCTTTGGTTTCAGAAGCAATATCAGACCGTCATTCAGGAGTTGCGGGACCAGATCGCCGCTTTGAGCGTGACGGTTGACCAGATTGCGGAGATCGTCGGCTTGACGGAAGACCTTGAAACGGCGGTGATCGCGGTGGAGGCGGCGGTTGTGGTTGCCCAAGGCGCTGCGGAAGACGCGGCTGCATCGGCAGGCGGAGCAAATTCGGTGGCTTCGCTAACTAACAGCGGTGTCACGCCCAACCCGTTGTCGGCGACCGATGCGGGCGCAAACGCGACGATCAACGTTGCTGCCCATACGCGCGTTTATGGCGACGGCACGACGCTGGCGATTGCCGGGCCTACCACCCTGACGGGCTTGGCCTATTCGACTTTGTTTTACGTTTACTACGACGACGCGACGCGGGCCGATACCACCCCGACCTTCTTGACGACGACAAGCCCGGCCACGGCGGCGCAATCCGGCGACCGACACCTGGTTGGTTCGGTGACGACACCCGCCGCAGCCGCTCCGCCGACCACGGGCGACGAGGTGCAGTTGCCGGGGCTGAGCAGCATCTGATGATCGAGCCGACCACGGACGTTCAACGCATCAACTATTTCGCCAACCACCCGGAGATCAGGCCGACACTGGGCAACGGCGACGAAGAAC
>JAZKHF010000164.1:0-28970 GCA_040385545.1 Pseudomonadota bacterium | reverse complement strand
CATATTTCTGGATGATCGCGACGAACGCTTTGACCACCACCACCGCGACCACGAAGGACACTGCGCTGCCGATCAATATGTTGCCCGTCATCCCGGGCGGCATCTCGGCGCCATGCTTGTAGAGCTGGAGCGCGGTCGCCCCGCTCAGCGTCGGAATGGCGAGGAAGAAGCTGAACTCCGCGGCCGTCTTGCGATCGACCCCGAAGCTCATTGCACCCAGGATGGTTGCGCCCGAACGGCTGACGCCAGGGATCATGGCGAGGCACTGGATCAGCCCGATACCGATGCTATTCTTCAGGCTGACGTTGGCGACACCGCCGCACTCCACCGGTTTCGCGAGCCGCTCGACGATCAGGATCGCGACGCCGCCGACGATCAGCGCCCACGCAACCACGACCGCATTGCCAAGCAGAAGCTCGATATAATTGCCGAACATAAGCCCGAGCACGACCGCAGGGGTGAAGGCGACCAGCAGATTGCGGACAAACGCAAATGCCGACGGCTCGCGCTTCCACAGGCCGATCAGGACATCCCGAAAGGTCCGCCAGTAAAGGACGAGAATGGCCAGGATCGCGCCCGGCTGTATGGCGACGTTGAACAGCGCCCAGTCGTCGGCACTGAACCCCATCAGCTCGGTCGCGAGGATCAGGTGGCCGGTCGAGGAGACGGGAAGATATTCGGTGACCCCCTCGACGATGCCGAGGATGATGACGAGCAGGAGTTCGGTCATGACTTAGGCAGCCGACCTGGGCGCGGCCTGGGCAGCGAACCGGCCGCCCTCGCGAAACCGGCCGAGCCATTCGGGCGCGGCGGCGGCGAGCGGGACGGGATCGATCCCGTAATCGGCCAGCCCCTTGGCGTCGGTCGAGACGACATTGTCCGACTGCAGCGAAATCCACTGGTCTCGGGTCAGCGGTGCCATCGGCAGGAAGCCGAAGCGCGACATCAAATCGGCGGCAAAATTGGGCATATCGACCAGGTCAGTCGACTGGTTGGCGGCGGTGGCGATCGCGGCGGTCAACGCGCGCATGGTCATCACCTGCGGTCCACCAATCTCGTAAGTATTTCCGCCATGGCGGGCGGGATCGAGCGTCGCGGCGGCGATCGCCCTGGCAAGATCGCGCACATAGACCGGCTGGAACCGGGTGTTCGGCGCAATCACCGGATAGATCGGAAGCTTCGACAGCAATCCGGCGAAGCGGTTGGTCAACTGGTCTTCCGGCCCGAACACCAGGCTTGGGCGGACGATGGTCGCGCTCGGGAAGGCGGCGCGGACCAGAACTTCGCCCTTGCCCTTGGATTGCGAATAAAGCGACGCACCCTTGGGATCGGCACCGATCGCCGAGATGTGGACCAGAGTGGTGGCACCCGCCGCCGCCGCAGCCTTGGCGACATGGCCGGCGCCATCGGCGTTAATCGCCAGCATCTTGCCGCCCATCACCGCCACCATATTGACCACCGCATCCGCTCCCGCGACCGCCGCGGCGACGCTGGCCGGGTTCGTGACGTCGGCGCGGACGATGTCGATCTGGCTCATCCCGCCGAGCGGCTGGAGGAAGTAGGCCGACTTGGCGTCGCGCTGCGCAACACGCACGCGGGCTCCGCTTTTCAGCAACAGTTCGACCACATAGCGACCGATGAATCCGCCGCCGCCGAAGACGGTGACGAGGTGAGGGGGGGAAGTGACCATGACGCATGCCCCTAGCCGCGCGCCAAGGCCGTTGACAAGCGCCCAAGCCCCCCTCTAAGCGCCGCCCCCTACCTGAAACTTACGACCCTGTGCCCAGGTGGCGGAATTGGTAGACGCACCAGCTTCAGGTGCTGGCGCTCGCAAGGGCGTGGAGGTTCGAGTCCTCTCCTGGGCACCATCTGTTCTCATCAAGACATCCCAAGAACCCTCGACAAAGTGGCGGAAATGTGCCATTTTCAAGCTGGTTTTGTCCCGAGGCGTCCGACTAGATTTCAGCTGTTCTCACGAAAAATGGGGCCATGGATGGGGCCAGATTTGGGGCCATGAGGCCCTTTGACCGAAAGTCATGGCCCCATTTCGCAGTTAAAACTCTGAGAACAGACGAGAAAAACGCGTTTCGACCGGCCAGAATCGCTGGATATGGGAGAAATGGTCGATGAGCCTGACTGAACTTAAGATTCGTGCGCTCAAGCCGAAGGTCCGAACGTACAAGGTCGCCGACACCCAAGGACTCTTTTTGGAGGTGAATCCGGGCGGATCGAAGCTGTGGCGATGTCGCTACCGGCATCTGGGCAAGGACAAGCGAATTTCGATCGGCAGCTTTCCCGATGTCGGCCTTGCCGAAGCGCGCCGCAAACGAGACGATGTGCGGCGTGCGGTCCACGACGGCATTGATCCGCTCGCCGAACGGAAGCGCGAACGGCTGGTCGCCCTGTATAATGCCGCTAATTCATTCGGAGACGTGGCCAGGGAATATATCGACAAGATGGTCGCCGAGGGGCGAGCCGTGGCCACTACGACGAAAGCCAATTGGTTGCTCGAGCAGTTCGCTCCCATCTCGCGCCGCCCGATTGCCGACCTCAAGCCCGTCGACGTGCTCGCCGCGCTCAAACGGATCGAGGCGCAGGGTAAGCATGAAACCGCGCGCCGGTGCCGTTCCTTCGCAAGCCGCGTTTTCCGCTACGCAGCGGCAACCGGCCGGGCCGAAACCGATCCAACATCCGTGCTCCGCGGGGCACTCATTGCGCCCAAGACAATGCATCACAGCGCGATCCTCGATCCAGATGGCGTCGGCGAACTGCTTCGGTCAATTGATGCTTACACTGGCCATGCGATCACTCGTATCGCGATGCAGATTTCTCCTCACTTGATGGCGCGGCCCGGTGAAATTCGACAAGCGCAATGGAGCGAGTTCGATCTTACGAATGCAGTTTGGAACATACCCGCCGAGCGGATGAAAATGCGGCGACCGCACTCGGTTCCGCTATCGAGACAGGTGATGGCATGCCTTGTCGAACTATCGGCGCTGACTGGACCTAAAGGATTCGTATTTCCGGCATTTCACACGTCCCTCAGACCACTCAGCGAAAATACGATCAACCAGGCTTTCCGTCGGATGGGATATGCTGTCGGCGAGGTCACGGCGCACGGCCTTCGTACCACCGCTTCCACCCTGCTCAATGAAAGTGGGAAATGGCGGCCCGACGCGATTGAACGCTCCTTGGCCCACGCCGATACGGACTCCGTCCGCGGAACTTATAATCGGGGCGATTACTGGGATGAACGAGTCGCGATGCACCAATGGTGGAGCGACTATCTCGATGAGCTTCGGCAAAGAGTGCCAATGCGTGCGTGTGCGTAATTGAACAGTGGTGTCGAAATCTGCCAGTCCGCTTTCGACCCATTGCAAACGTCGGTGTGATCCCTCTCTGGCGGCTGGTTATGGCCGATAGCGGACTATCTGCTTTAGGATTTATGGGCGTCCAAGCGGACATAATCGGTTCCTGCCCTCTAATGCCGAGATAGTCGGTCATAAGTTCCTGCAGAAAAACGCAAATCTATGTTCGCCCTCGGCCTACAGCCTTTCGCCAACGCGTCAAATTGGGGTTGACTAGGATCGCAGCCTCGAAACCACCTTCCGGAAGATTGCGAAGGTCGAGCGTGCCGCCAACTTGCGACAGGACCAATTCAACGATCGACAATCCCAATCCGCTTCCTGGTCCTCGCTCGCGAGCGCCGCGAACGAATCTTCCCCGGATTTTGCCCAGTTCGTTCTGCGGAATACCCGGACCTCGATCGCGAATGCAAAGTGCGACACAGTCGTCACGCTGCTCGGCGCTGATTTCGATCGAACTGCCTCCGGGTGCGTGGTCGACTGCGTTCTTAAGGAGGTTACGTAAGGCCAGAACCAAGGACGCGGGAGCAATGCGGATATTAAGGCCATCGACCGAGCTCGCTGCTGTCAGTTGAACATCCGCTCGACGGAGATCATTCGAGAATTCGTCGTTCAAAATTTCGATAACCGACTTAACGCTTACCCATTGCAGCGGGAGAGGCTCACCACTTTCTTCGCGGGAAAGGTCGAGAAGTTGACCGACCAGCCGCGCGGTTCGATCGACCGACTTGCGGATGCTGTGGAGTGACTTTTCCCGGGTGGCGTCGTCGTCGGTCATCGATGCGATGTCGGCATGGGCGCGGAGCCCGGCCAGAGGCGTCTGAAGTTCGTGCGCGGCGCTGGCGATGAAATGGCGCTCATCGGCCCGCAGTTGCTCGAGGCGCGCGAACTGGCTGTCGATCGCCGCAATGAGGGGCCTGATTTCCTCGGTGGGACGCTCGATGCCCAACTCGCTGAAGTCGGACGGGTCGCGCCGAGCGAGCAGGCGCGCGACCTCGCGCAATGGAGCGAGCCCGGCGCCAACAGCGGCCCAGATCAGGACCGCCAGCGCGACCAGGCCGGCAATGGCGGGAGCAAGAAGCCCAAGCATCAGATCATTGATAAGCCGTTGGCGGACGCGAAGATTGTCGCCAACCGACACACGGATTTGCCGGGAAGGATCCGCGATGGTGTAGACGCGCCACGTCTCTCCGGAGATCGAGCGTTCGGAGAAGCCCGATCCGCCGTCCGCCAGCGGCTGAGATGGCGCGCCGCTTGATCGCCCAACAAGGCGCCCGTCGAGCGTCCAGATCTGACAGGACAATTGCCGACTGTAATGGGGCAGGGGCACAAGGCGCGACTGGTTCGGCCGCTGGACCAGCAAATCCTCGGCATCAGTGGCAAGCGATGCTACCATCCCCGCCGCCTCAACCAGGCGGCGGTCGAGCACCCGCTGCACCTCGGCCCGCGTGCTCGCATAGATCCAGATCGCCGCCGATGACCATACCAGCACGGTCATCGCCGCCAACAGGACAAATAGCCGAACCCGCAGCGACCTCATGGTCGCGCAATCTTATAGCCTTGGCCGCGAACCGTTTGGATTATCTCGCGACCAAGTTTCGATCGCAGTTTGTGCACGTGGACTTCGACGGTGTTACTGCCGATATCATCCTGCCAGCCGTAGAGTCGCTCCTCGAGCTGCGCTCGCGAGAAGATGCGGCCGGGTTGTTCAAACAGGGCTTCGAGCAGAGCAAATTCCCGCCGGGACAGCGCGATCGCTTCGCCGCCGCGCATCAACTCCCGCGATGCGCTATCGAGCGTGTAGTCGCCCCAGCATAAGGCCGGGGTAGAATTGCCTTTTGATCGGCGAGCAATGGCGCGCAGCCGCGCGGCGAGTTCGTGGAGATCAAACGGCTTGCCGAGATAATCATCGGCACCACTGTCGAGTCCCTCAATCCGGTCACGGGTGCTGTTGCGCGCAGTGAGCAAGAGCACAGGGACCGCATTTCCCGCCCTGCGCCATTCGCCCAGCAATTCGAGGCCGGTGCCGTCAGGCAAGCCGATATCGAGCACGACGGCGTCATAATCGACGCTCGCAGCCGCTTCACGCGCGTCAGCAATCGTATCGACGGCGTCCACAGTAAAGTCTTCGAGGACCAAACCGGTGCGGACCGCGTCGAATAGAATCTCATCGTCTTCGATGACCAGAATGCGCATAAATTCCTTCGGTGATGCGTTGGGCAGCCCAACTTAAGACAATCTTACGAACTTTGCCCCCGATCCGTAAGCGCGACTTAAGCTGGCGCCATCAGATGGCGGAGATGATCACCATTCCGAAATTGCTGCTGAGACTACTCGAAATCATCCCGGCACGCGCATGAGCCCGATCCTGAACCTTGGCCCCCTGGCACTGTCCACCGACCGCCTCGCAGCGGTTGCCGCCATCTGGCTGTTCGTCGCCATCGGATCGCATCGACGCATGGCTGGCGAGGCGGCGGCGGTCGTCTCAATCGCAGCTGTCGGTGGTTTCGTGGTAGCGCGCCTGGCTTACGTCGGAATGCACGTCGCCGATTTCAGCAACGAGCCGCTGGCGATCCTGAAAGTTTGGCAAGGTGGCTTCGTGCCGCTCGCAGGCATCTTTGCTGTCTTGATTATTCTGGGGCTGAGGGCGCCCGCCGATCGTCGCTTCCGCCTGATCGCCATACTGATCGCGCTTAGCGGAAGCTGGTATATCGCCGATCGCCTGCTGACGACCACCGTCCAGTCGCCGTTCGTGACGTCACCGGCCGGACTGAAAACGCTCGAAGGGAAACAGTTCGATCCGGCCACCCTTGAAGGCCGACCCTACGTCATCAATCTGTGGGCCGACTGGTGCCCGCCGTGCCGCCGCGAAATGCCGTTGCTAGCCGAAGCCGCGCGCAAGCATCCCGAAGTCGCCTTCCTCTTCATCAACCAAGGCGATCTACCGAATATCGCGACGAAATTGCCGGCGCAGCACGGGATCGACCCCTCGACGATATTGCTCGACGAGGCCGCAAAGTTGTCAGCGTCCTATGGTGGAGCGCTCCCATCGACCATTTTCGTCGGGCCGAACGGCGACGTCCGCTCGGTCCACGCCGGAGAGATTTCCCGCGCCGCTCTGTCCGACAAAATCAACCTCATCAAGGAGACCCGCCCGTGACCAAGACCCTGCTTGCTCTGCTCTTCCTGTCGACCGCTTCGATCGCCACCGTCATCTCCACCGATCAGTCGGACGATAGCAGCGCCCCCGCAACTCCCGCGCCCGTCCAAGGCGCGGAACTGGATCGCGCGGCGTTCACCGAGGACAAGGTCGCGCCGATGGTCAAACCCGACAAATATGACCTCACGATCGTCGAATACACCGATTATCAGTGTCCCTTCTGCAAGAAGGTCCACCCCGAACTGCAAAGGCTGCTGGCGAGCGACAAGAAAATCCGGCTCATCTATCGCGACTGGCCTATTTTTGGCGAGCAGTCCGTCGGGGCGGCCCGCGTCGCAATTGCCAGTAAATATCAGGGTAAGCATTCGGCAGTGCACGATGCACTAATGAAAGCGCCGCGACCGCTGTCCGAACAGTCAATTCGCGCTGCAGTGACGAAAGCGGGTGCCGACTGGGCCCGGCTGCAGGCGGATATGAAGAAGAACGCCGCCGAGATCGATGCGCTGCTGAAACGCAATAACGAACAGGCCGAAGCCCTTGGCCTTCAAGGAACGCCGGCCTTCATCATCGGCAATTATCTGAGCGAGGGCGGGATGGATTATGCAGGCCTGCAAGCGGCAGTTCGCGAAGCCCGCGCCAAGCCCGGTTCGCCGCTGAAGCCTGCACCGCAGCCCGAAGGCATTTGAGGCTGCCGATGTTCAGGATCCTTCTTGCTTTCCTGGTGCTGGGCACGTGGCTTCTGCCGTCGGCCGTCAACGCCCAGCCAGTCAGCCGCGCTGCGGTATCGCTCCACGCTAGTTCGGCCGACCCCGCTCCCAGCAAGACGACGATGCTCGCCATTCGCTTTACGCCTGAACCGGGGTGGCACGGCTATTGGTCGAACCCCGGCGACAGCGGCCTCCCGCCGAAAGTGAATTGGCAGGCCCCGGCCGGCGTTAGCTTCGGCGCGCTCCAGCATCCCGCGCCCGAAGTGCTGCGGGTTGTGGGAATGACGAGCTTCGTTCACGGCGGCCAGCACGTCCTGCTTGCTCCCATGCAGGTTCCCGCCAGTTTCAAAGCGGGCGCCCCCCTTCCGGTGAAGGGCGAAGTCGACTTCCTGATCTGCTCGGACAAGCTATGCGTTCCGCAAAAGGCCACGATCAACCTGAATTTGACGGTCGGCAAGGGAACGGTGGATCCCGCGTCGAGGTCGCTCTTTGCATCAGCGAAACAAGCGATTCCAAGGACGCTTTCAACCATGGGCGCCTTCACGTCGGTCGGTCGCACGGTGCAACTATCGGTCCCGGCGGCGGCTAAGCTCGATCCCGCGCGCGCAACCTTTTTTCCATCAGAGGAAGGGGTGTTTGAACGCGCCGACGCCAAGCGACAACCGGACGGTTCAATCCAGATCACCGGGTCAATGGGCAGCATTCCAACGAGCCTCTCGGGGATCGTATCGGATGGTCGCCGCGCGGTCCAACTCGGGTTTCGACCATCATCGGCACAACCCGATTTGTCTCAGGTGCCGATCGACAAAAACACGCCAGCCCAGTCGAACGCGCAAGGTGAAGCTGCATCCGGAGCGTTGTCGACCACAACCTCCGAAGCAACGCCGACACTCGCGGACGCTGGTGCGACCGTAGCGCCCGGCTTTTCCTGGGCAGTGTTCGGCGCATTGATCGGCGGCTTGCTCCTCAACCTGATGCCTTGCGTTTTCCCGATCCTCAGCCTGAAGGCGCTTCACCTGGTGCGCTCGGGGGCATCGAACGACGCCGCGAGACGTGATGCGCTGGCTTACGCCGCCGGAACGCTGGCCACCTGCATTGCGCTCGGTCTGGTCCTGCTCGTCCTGCGCGAAGCGGGCTTGGCCGCAGGCTGGTCATTCCAACTGCAAAACCCTTATGTCATCCTCGCTTTGCTCGCGTTGGTAACGGGCATCGCGCTCAACCTCGCCGGCCTGTTCCACGTCAGCGGTCCCTCGGTTGAACTGCGGTCCAAGCCCGGTGGCGCTGCCGGTTCGTTCGGAACCGGCGCCCTTGCTGCTTTCATCGCAACGCCTTGCAGTGCACCGTTCATGGCGTCAGCGCTCGGCGCGGCCTTGTTACTGCCGCCCTTTCAAGCACTCCTGGTCTTCGCCGCGCTCGGACTTGGCCTCGCGCTTCCTTTCCTGGCGATCGGCTGGCTTCCGGCGCTCCGCTCGCGTCTACCCAAGCCCGGAGCGTGGATGGAGACCCTGCAGCGCGCCCTTTCGGTGCCCATGTTTATCACTGCGCTGGGGCTCGCCTGGGTGCTCGGCCGACAGGTCGGAATCGACGGGATGGCACTAGGGCTGGCGGCGGTGCTGCTACTCGCCCTGGGTTTGTGGTGGGTCGGCCGGCGCCAGCATGGCGGAAAATCGCGCAGCTGGTTGCCGCTGCTTCCCGCCGCACTGCTGGCCATTGGCACCGCGGCGATCGTGCCCGCGGTCGCCAGCAGCCCGGCGACGGTAACAAGCAGTCGGTTGGTCGAGCCCTTCTCGGAGGCCCGCCTTGCCGAGCTGCGGGCGAGCGGAACACCGGTGTTCGTCGATTTCACTGCCGATTGGTGTGTGAGTTGCAAGGTAAACGAGAAAATCGCGATCGAGCGAGACGAGACACAAGCGGCCTTTGCCCGTCAGGGCGTCGTCACCTTGGTCGGTGACTGGACGCGCGGGGATCCCGCAATCACGCGCTTCCTTGCGAAGCACAATCGTAACAGCATCCCGTTCTATCTGTTCTACGCTCCAGGCAAGGAGGTTCGCGTGCTTCCGCAAATTCTGACAGCGAGCGGGCTCGTCGCCATGGCATCGGAATTCGCCGCGCCAAGGCCAGATGGAAGCGAGGTCTAACTTTCAGCTTAGGAACGAACAATTGCTGACAATCGGCGTGAGCGGACGCCGGTCTACGCGTGCTTGGGGATCATCCCTGGGTTTCGCGCCCAAGCGCGAAGGCCTTGGCAAATTCTTGCTGATCGATGGCGCCCAAGACGAGGATTGGGCCAGCCAAAAATGCTGGAGTGCCCCCGAGGCCCAGCTTGAATGCTTCGTTGCGGTTGAGGTCCAGTTGGCGATCAATTTCTTTGCCGCGTTCCGCCAAATCTCTCTCAATCAGGTTCCAATCGCCTCCGGCTTTTTGAATGACATCCCGCAGCACCGAATCGTCCAGACGGCGCCGTTCACTCATCAGTAGACGATGGACGGCGGGATAGATGTTCTGCCGGGCCGACGCGATCGCAACGCGAGCGGCACGTTCGGACAGTGCGCCGAAAATCGGCCAGTCCTTATACACCACGCGCACATGCCCATCAGCCGCGACGGCTCGCTCCATGGCTGGGTTCGCGAACTTGCAGGCTGGACATTGGTAATCGGTGAATACGACCAGGGTAAGCGTGGCGATTTTGGGTGTTTGGGAGGGGGAGACGCTATCGTTCAGGACGGCCTGAACGGTAGTGTTGGAGCTCATATCCTGTCCGATTGGCGCTGTTTGCTGCAGAACAATACTCGCCGTCCAGCCAGCCAAGACCACAAAGGATAGTTGAATACCCTCCCTGCGAGTGAGTTTGCGCGGCATTAATACCCTCAAGGACTGCAGTAAATTGAATTGGCTGGAAAACAGAATCGAACCCGCGGACTCGGAAAGTCAACGAGAGGAGCTCGGCAATTTTCCGCGCGGCGTTTGCCCACGTCAGTCGGGGATCAAAGCCCAACCCTGCGATTGAAGCGCAGCGAGTGTCGTCATTGCGGATAGATCAACACGGACGCCGGGAACCAGTTCACTCGTTGCAATCCGGTTCCCGTGCAGCGCCTGCGAACACACGGCCACAATGACACCTGCATTTCGCAATTTGTCGATGAGAGCGATATTCGGATTGTGCTGGGCTTTGGTTTTGGCGGCATAAACCGCCGAATTGGTAACAATCGGCGTCCCGGCACCGTGGACGATGACGACAATGTCGCCAGGCGCCGGCCGGATTTTGTCCCGGTCAAGCAGGTTGAGCAGCCGCGCGACCTTTTCCAGCGACGGATTGACTTTATCGGGTGTGGCAGCCGCCTTGGTAATGTTGAAGACCGCTCGATAGCGAAGGGCGGGGTCGGCACGTGTTTCGACCCCGGTCAAGGGCGCGATCGCGCCATACTCCGCGATACGTGGTGAGCCCGTCTGCGCGCTAAGCGTGGTGGGCATGCCGGTTAGTCCGATCGCGAGGGCGAAGAGGGTTCGCAAAGACATAAGATCTCCATGTTGGAATGACGTCATCGAGCCGCTCGAGATCCGCCGATCGTGGTCGCGAAGTCCTTGGCGTCGCGCTTGTAAACGTCGGGCCGTTCGACGATCTTGCCGTCCTGCGGATATGCGGTGAGATAGGCGAGGAAGACCGGAACGGGCCGCGACAACGGCACATATTGTTCGGGTTTGGTCGACGACGCCATCGGTGTATCGCCGAGGATCAGGTTCTTGAGACCCTGGGCATCCTCAAGCCGCACGCAGCCCGCGCTAAACGTTCGCTCGCTCTTCTGAAAGAGTGTCTTGCCGGGAGTATCGTGAAGGTAGATGCCAAGGTCGTTGGGGAACATAAATTTGATTTCGCCCATTCCGTTCGTCGGTCCCGGGCGCTGTCGAACCTTCACTTCCAGTTTGCCGGCCGCGACCGCTTTCCAATCGATCGACTCGATCGGAATGACCTTGGCCGTGTTCGACCATTCGGACACAACCTCATAGCCTTTCTTCCTGAGGTAAATCAGGCCTTCGCTCACCACACGCGGGGCGAGGCGGGTCTGCGCCAGATCCGTCGGCACATGCCAATAGGGATTGAGGATGGCATATCGCACCATGCCCGCCATCATCGGGGTTTGCTGCGCGGCCTCGCCGACGACAACGCGCATCGTGTCCTTGACCTTACCCTTGGCATAAAAGTCTAGGCGGGCGGCGGCTGAGTTGACCAGAATGTAATCACCCGATCCGCGCGGCAAGACGCGCGCGCGGTCGCGATTGAGGGTGAACAGGCGGATGCGCCGAGGCTGGTTGGCGCCTGCCTTCTCCTCGGCCAAAGCATTGCGAAGCGCGGAGTAATAAGGATGCATCCAACCCATCTGCTTGACATAATCCCCAAGCGATGGGGCCGCGGCGGCAACCCGAAGCAACCGCGCGGCCGATACCGGGCGCGGTCGAGCGCCGGGATCGACGTAGAGCGTTCCGACGTTTCGTTCGCGCGCGACATCGGCGGCATATCGGACAAAGATTTCAGAAAAGGCTGCCTCCGCCTCACGGCGATCGCGCGCCGATCCCGAGCGTGCACTCGCCGCAAGACGACGCATCGTGGCCACGGGATAATTCGACGCGTCTAGGTCGTCGAGCGCCGACTGCTCGATCAGCGTAAGCAAAGTCTCTGCCGCCTTATCCGGCCCGAACCAGAAGGCGCGGTCTTGTCGCTCGTTGAAAAATTGCGCGATCTCGCTGACCGTGGCCAGCCGCTGCACCGCCGGCTCACCCGCCGCTAATGCCGGCTTGACTGTCGGCACAGCGAGCGCGGCCAGCAACATAAATTTGGCGGACAGTTTCATCAGTGGTCACCTCGGCATCGTCGGCGCTTCGGTCTTCGACCGACCGCCCATGAACCGAGCACCCTGCAAGTGCCGCCTTACGCCACGCTTACGGGGTAACTTGACATTGTGTTAGTAAAGACTAATTTAGTATCTTCGCATGGAGGTTCTTATGCAGGATAATCTTTCCAAGTTTGAAGGGCAGGCCGCCGAGGCGGTGTCGGTGCTCAAGTCGATCGCGCATGAGGGACGACTGCTGGTGCTCTGCTACCTCAGCGAAGCCGGCGAGATGTCGGTCGGCGACCTCGCCGAGCTTGTTGGCCTTAGTCAGTCGGCGTTGTCGCAGCACCTCGCCAAACTGCGGGCGGAAGGCCTCGTGGCTACCCGTAAGCAAGCCCAGACGGTCTTTTACCGGATCGGGCAACCCAAGGTGCTGACCCTTCTTTCCGTCCTCCACGACCTTTATTGCCCCGCCCTTGGCGTGGCCGATGCCAAAGGAGTCAAACAATGACCGATCTTCCCATCCAGCGGGCGACCGGACAGGTCGAAGCGGTGCTTGCCGGCAATCTTCGTGCCCCGCAGGTCAAATCCTTCTTCGACGAGCCGACCTTTACCGTCAGTTACATCGTCAGCGACGCCGCGACAGGGAAGGCGGCGATCATCGACAGCGTATGGAACTTCGACCAGGCGTCGGGCCGCACGAGCTTCGAGTCCGCCGACCAGATCGTCGCGCATGTTGAAGCCGAAGGGCTTACGATCGAGTGGATCCTAGAGACCCATGCCCACGCCGACCATCTCTCGGCCGCGCCTTATCTCCAAGACAAGCTCGGCGGGAAGCTGGCGATCGGGCGCGAGATCGTCACCGTTCAGGGCGTGTTCGGCAAGATCTTCAACGAGGGCACCGAGTTCGCCCGCGATGGCTCGCAGTTCGACCGGCTGCTCGACGATGGCGACACGCTGATGATCGGCGACATCCCCCTGATCGCGCTGCATGTGCCCGGCCACACCCCCGCCGACATGGCCTATGTCGTCGGCGACGCCTTGTTCACAGGCGACACCATGTTCATGCCTGATTATGGCTCAGCCCGCGCTGATTTCCCGGGCGGCGATGCGCGGCATTTATATCGCTCAGTCCGCCGACTGATGCAGCTGCCGGATCAGACGCGTGTCTTCCTGTGCCATGATTATAAGGCGCCAAACCGCGACGACTATGTCTGGGAAACGACGATGCTCGCCGAGCGCACCGGCAACGTCCACATCCATGAGGGCGTGACCGAGGACCAGTTCGTCGAAATGCGCACCCAGCGCGACGCCACGCTGTCGATGCCCAAGCTGATCCTGCCTGCATTGCAGGTCAACATCCGCGCCGGCCACCTGCCCGAACCAGAGGAGGACGGCGTGCGCTATCTCAAGCTCCCGATCGACCAGTTATGATCGACGCTTTTCCATATGCCCAGCCGATGCACGGGCTTGCCGGCGGAATCCTCATCGGCCTCGCCGCGGCGATGATGCTGCTCGGCGCGGGGCGGATCGCCGGCGTTTCGGGAATCGCCGCGCGAGCCGCCCGGCTCGCATCCGGCGACATGGCGCTGACCAGCGCCTGGGGGTTTCTCGTCGGTTTGCCGGTCGGCGCGGCGGTCATTGCATTCGCCACGGACTGGCGGCCTGCGGAGTTCGCGTCATGGCCAATGTTGATCGTCGCCGGGCTGATGGTTGGGATCGGCACCCGCATGGGTAGCGGCTGCACTAGCGGTCACGGCGTGTGCGGGGTCAGCCGCTTCTCGCAGCGCTCGCTGGTCGCCACCGCAACCTTTATCGCCGCCGGCATTGCCACAGTGTTTTTCGTCGCGAGAATCGGAGGCGGGTCATGACCCTCATTCGGCGACTGCTTCCGCCGTTGGTGTCGGGGACGTTGTTCGGCGCCGGCCTGACGTTGTCGGGAATGACCGACCCCGCGCGGGTGCGCGGCTTCCTCGATATCTTCGGCAACTGGGATCCGACCCTCGCCTTCGTCATGGGCGGCGCGGTGCTGGTGATGGCGGTTGCTTGGCGCATTCGTGCGCGGATGGCCAAGCCGCTGTTCGGCGACAGATTCTCGCTTCCCGACCGAAGCGACCTCGATCCCGGCCTGATTGCCGGTTCGGCTTTGTTCGGCATCGGCTGGGGGATTGCCGGCCTTTGCCCCGGCCCGGCAATCGCTTCGCTCGCCCTGTCGCCGGTGGCGGTGCTGCCGTTCGTCGCGGCAATGTTCGCCGGGATGGCGATCCACCGTTTCTGGCCGCAGCGCCACCCCACCCCGACCAGCAGGAGACTCTCATGACCATTAGCCCCCTCACCGCCGATCTGTCGGTCATGCCGCAGGTGAGCGAAGCTGACATCGCCGAGCTCGCCCGACGCGGGTATAAGTCGATCATCGGCAACCGTCCCGAAGGCGAATCTCCCGACCAGCCGCGCTTCACGGACCTGAAGGCCGCCGCGCTCGCGCACGGACTGGAGGCGGTGCACATTCCGGTGGTCGCAAGCGCGATCGGCGGGGAGGACATCAATGCGTTTCGCGAGGCGCTCGCGCATCTGCCCAAGCCGATTGCCGCTTTCTGCCGCACCGGCACCCGTGCCGCTTTGCTGTGGGCGCTGGCAAACCAGGCCAGCTTGACGGTCGAGGAACGGATCGTAATCGCGGCACAGGCCGGCATCGACCTTGAACCGTTCCGCGCTCGGCTCGAGGCCACGCCCGCCGCGCAGTCGATCGCGGTCGATTGATGCTCGACACCCTTCACATGGCGCTTGGTATCCTGTCGGGCGGCCTTGTCGGATTCAGCCTTGGACTGGTCGGCGGAGGTGGGTCGATCCTCGCCGTGCCATTGATGGTCTATCTGGTCGGGGTCAGCAGCCCGCACGTCGCAATCGGGACCAGCGCGCTTGCGGTCGCCGCCAATGCCGCGCTCGGGCTGTTCAACCATGCCCGCCAAGGGACAGTGAAGTGGCGCCTGGGGTTGATCTACGCTGCCGCCGGAATCGCTGGCGCGTTCGCCGGATCGACTGCGGGCAAGGCGTTCGACGGCCAGCGGCTGCTGTTCCTGTTCGCGATCGTGATGATCGTGGTCGGGGTTGTCATGCTTCGCCGCCGTAACCAGACTGGGGTCGAAGGCACGCACTTCAATCGCCAGAACGCGCCTAAGGTGCTTGGCTACGGCCTCGGCACCGGCGCTTTCTCGGGTTTCTTCGGAATTGGCGGTGGCTTCCTGATCGTCCCCGGGCTGATCGCTTCGACTAGTATGCCGATGATCAATGCGGTCGGCACCAGCCTGGTCGCGGTGACCGCCTTCGGGCTGACGACTGCAGTCAATTATGCATTCTCGGGGCTCGTCGACTGGTTGCTCGCGGGATTATTTATTGCCGGCGGCGTGATCGGCAGCCTCGCCGGGACCAGGGCTGCGAAACATCTGTCCGCAAGCGGGCAATTGACCAAGGTGTTCGCCGGGCTGATCTTCGTCGTCGCCGCTTACATGCTGTGGAAAAGCGGGGCCGAAGCTTTCTAATGCCTACGCTGACTTTGGTGTCGGGCAAGACTGTCGTGTTTAGCTGGAAAAAACCTCATCCGTTGAAGCCCCAAACAGGTAGTGATTGATCCTGCCGCTTTGCACTACGATTTAGGACGACGGCGGCGACGAAGCATAGCGGCGCCGACGATCGCCAGCCCCGCCACTCCCAAAGCCGACCAATGTCCCGAACGTGAAAACAAGGTTGGAAGGCCAGGTGGCGGCAGATCAGCGTCGATGTAGCCAACAGTGCCGAGCGGGAGGCTCGACAACACCGAACCGTCGTTGCGGATAATTGCCGAGATGCCGGTCGACGTCGAGCGAATAACCGGCAGCCCTTCCTCGATGGCCCGCAGGCGAGCCTGTGCGAGATGCTGCGGCGGCCCCCAGCTTCCGAACCATGCGTCATTTGATGGGTTAAAGATGAATGCCGGGCGGTCGGTCGGATCGATGACCCCTGCCGGAAACGTCATCTCGTAACAAATATTGACGGCGACCTTTGGAAGGCCGGGAAGGGTGACGGAGCGCGGACCGGGGCCTTCCCGGAACTCGACTGCCCCTGCAACGAATCGACTGAGCCCCATCCACTTGGCGAAGGCCGGAACATACTCTCCAAAGGGAACAAGGTGAGCCTTGTCATATCTGGCGACGATTGCCGCTTTGGAATCAATGACAAACATGCTGTTCGTGGCAGTTGTCGCTTCGCCGCCGGGCTTGCGCGCGACATCGACGCCCCCAGTCAGGAGCAAATCCTGCGGACCAAGGATTTCTGCCAGCAACTGTCGGATATGTGGCGCTTGATCAAGCTCTTCGGGAACCGCAGCTTCCGGCCAGAAGATCAAGCGCGTGATGCCGTCGCGTCGGGGTTTGCCCGACAGCGCCAGTAATGATTGACGATGTTGCCGCAGACGGTCGGATTGCCATTTTTCGTCCTGGCCGATGTTCGGCTGCACGACCCTGACCCGAGCTTGACCCCTCTCATTGCTTCCAGGCGACTCGGCCCGCGGGGAGATCTGGGCGAAGACCAATGCTGCGATCTGTAGAATGAAGAGCAAGCGGTGGGTTTGCAGGGATTGGAGGAGCAGGCCCGCCAGCGCGACCGAAAGTCCGCTCAATCCTATCGCTCCAACCCATTGGCCAAGTTGCGCGATGACCGGCACGTCGATCCAGATGACGCCGAGCGGATTCCAGGCAAAGCCGGTGAGAAGCCAGCCCCTCGACCATTCGAACATGATCCATGCGGCGGGGAAGGCGAGGATTCGAAGTATAGTTCTGTCCGGCGTCAACCAATTGGCGAACGCCAGGGCAAGCGCCGGAAAAACGCCGAGGTAGGCGGCCAAAAGCGGCACCGCCAACCACCCGGCCCACTCCGGCAGGCCAGCCTGGTAATGAAAGGCCTGTGCCAGCCAATGAAGGCCGAGCACGGATTGACCGAAGCCGAAGGCCGACCCCAGACAAAGCAATTGGCGCCTGGCTTGAACGCCATCCGCCGCAGCCATCAGTGCCATGATGCCGACGATCGTGACCGGCCAGAATGAAACCGGTGCGAAGCCGAACGCCGAGAGCAAACCCGCCGAAAAGCTAATGAAACACCGTGCCTGAAACCCGCGCGTAGACATGCATCGGCGCTGCAGCGACCAGCTTATCGCCGTCTTAAGCCGCGTCGGCGCTAGACTTCCATCACCGTCGTCTCTGACGACGGCGTCACCGTGCCGCGGCGCTTAAAGAGATCTGTCATCGCTTCAATTGCCGTAACCTCTAGTTTACGGCGGTTCCTGCCGAACTTCTTTGGCACCCCCTGCTCGGTTACGAAGGCGACCGTGTAGGTCCGCTCCCGCTCGACCGGCTTGCCTTCGATGAACAGGCGATCGATCCGGTGGCCTGCCGGATTCTCGGCTTTGAAATACATCAGCAGCCCGCGCATCCGCTTCACGAATCCGCCCATCTGCTCATAGGCATTGGCGGCGAAAGTGGCCTCCAGATTGTCCTCGAGCATCTGCCTGATTTCATCGCCGGTTAGGTCGACGACCGAGATCGGCGGGTTGGTCGGAATGATGTTCCACAAATCGTTCACGGTCACAGCCCCGGCAGGGATCGGCGCCCCGTAGCGCCAGCCATTTGAGAAACCGACATTCGTGCCCGCTGCTTCGGTAATCGCCTCGAGCAGCACGTCGTCCATTGGCGCACTGATCATTGCATAGCGATGGAGTGGCGCGGTGACGGTTCCCACGACTTCGCGCATCGCTTCGCCCTCGCCGGCCAGCGCCTCGTCGACCATCGATCGAACGGCCTGGTTCTCGGGGACGTGCTCGTCGATTGGCACCAGCCCGTGGCGATGGGCGCTGATCGTGCCGCCCTCGACCGTCACGTCAAGCCGCCCGATGAACGAGCCGTGGCATCCCGACTGGAAGATGATCGCGCCGTTGACGACAATCGGCTCCTTCATCCGGTTATGCGTGTGGCCGCTGACCAGGATGTCGATTCCGCCAACCTCGCCGGCGAGCTTGACGTCCTGTGGGAAGCCGAGGTGCGACAGGACGACGATGAGATCGGCCCTCTCCTTGGAACGTGCATGATCGATCCACGCCGCCAGATCCTCGTTGCCGATGGTGAAATAGACGCCGGTGCTAAACGAGACGGGCATCGTCTTGTCGACGATCGGGCAGGCCAGTCCGATGATGGCAATCTTGACTCCCGACCGTTCGATCATCGTGATAGGTTTGAGGAAGAGGGTGTCGTCGGCCTTGCGGAACACATTGGTGCCAAGGATCGGATAGTTGAGCTCGCGCCCGATTTCGTGCACCCCCTCGGGTCCATAGGCGAACTCCCAATGGACCGTCATTGCATCGAGCTTGAGCGCGTTCATCATCGGAATGAGCGACTTGCCCTTGCTCACGACGGCGACGTGGGTGCCATGAAACGTGTCGCCATTATCTAACGCGATCACGCCATCGGGCCGCTCGGCGCGCACCGCGTCGAACAGACCGGCAATCCGCGCCAGCCCGCCAAGTTCAGTGAATTGCCACTGACCATGGTCGTCGCGAACCATCTCTGGGTGCGGCACGACATAACCATGCAGGTCGTTGATCTGGAGGAAGGTCAACTCGGTCATCGGCGCCTCGGTGTGCACCCAAGGTTGACTTGCGGCGCGATAGAATCACACATTTGGAAGAGCATCATCGTCAAGGCCCATGCATAACCGGCCGAAAAAGCTCAACAGTATCAACGGGGAGCGTTTTTGTGAGCAATAAGGTCCAAACCCTGGCCCGGCGTCTGGCCGAACGATTCAAGACGACCGTGAAACGCGACGAGGATCATTTGCTGCGTGTCGGAAGCGGGATTGCACTGCTCATTTCTGGCGCAGCTTTCGGCGCAATCGCGTTGGTGGCGATGGTAAAACCAGCCGAGCCGACCGGCTCCGGTCCAGCAGTTGGAGATGCAAGCACAGGTTCGTTCTCTCCGCCCCAGTTCGCCGCCATCCCTGCCGGACCCGCTGGCGACGCAATCCGGCGCGGCAAGGCGATCTTCGACGATCCCGGAACCAATGCCGCGGCCTATGTCGGCAACGCCATGGCGTGCAAGAATTGCCATCTTGATTCGGGAACACGCGCCGACAGTTCGCCGATGTGGGCCGCGTGGATCAGCTACCCGCAATATCGCGGCAAGACGAAGTCGATCAACACCATGCAAGACCGCATCATGGGCTGCTTCCGCTATTCGATGAACGCGCCCAACAGCCCTTCGGGCGGCCCACCCCCGGCCGGATCGGATGTCTATCGGGATCTCGAAGCCTATTTCCACTGGCTGGCGACCGGTGCCCCAACCGGTGGCAAGCTTGCCGGCGGTGGCTATCCCGAGGTGCAGCTGAGTTCGCTTGGCTACGACCCGAAGCGCGGCGCCCCGCTATACGAGCAGAAGTGCAGCGGCTGCCATGGCAGCGACGGCCAGGGCGCGATCCAGCCCGACGGGGTAGTGGTGTATCCGCCGTTGTGGGGGAGCAAGAGCTATAATTGGGGCGCTGGAATGGCCCGGATCGATCTTGCCGCAAGGTTCATCAAGGCGAACATGCCGCTCGACCAGCCGGGCACTCTGACCGACCAGGAAGCGTGGGACATTGCTGCTTATTTCAACAGCAACGAGCGGCCCCGCGACCCCCGACAGACCGGGACGATCGCCGCCAATGCCGCCTCCAATTTCGACAAGCAGCACATTTATTACGGAAAGCTCGTCAACGGCAAGCTGCTCGGCGCAGGCATCCCAGCTGCAAGGAAATAATTTGAGGTTTTGGCCTGACTGCCTCATCCCCGGTCGGCGCTCATTCAATTGAGCCACCACGTTTCACGATGAATGCTGAAGCCTTTCGCGACAAAGGAAAATACGACCGGCATCGGCTAGTTACGAATCTGCCTGGAACCCATATTTTCCGCTGCCTTGTTCGCAGAGGTGCAGGGCAAGTTCGTTTTCCCAAAGCTTGCGCAGTCCCCTTAGTGGAGTCTTTCGGAGCAGCGAGTCCGCCCCCGAAATATGCACTTGACCTCACGTCGTTGGCAAAGCGATGTTGTCGTCTGGCGGCCTGAAGCGCTGTCCAGAATACCATGATTGAGGAAAGTGGACTTTATGACGTCAGGTTTGCGCCGGGGTTGGCTTGCACTCGCCTTTACACTGGCTGCCGGGCCAGCGATGGCGCAGGATCAGCTTGATCCGCTTGCGCCTCCCCGCACAGCTTCCCCGCCCAGCCTCAAGTCTTACCCATTGCCCACCATTGCGCCGCGAGAGCTGCGCGACAGCATCACCGAATTGGCCCGGAGCTTCGACGGCCGGGCGGGCATCTCGGTTTTGTCGATCAACGACGGCTGGCATGTCAATCAGAACGGCTCAGCTCTGTTCCCGCAACAAAGCAATTCGAAGCTTTGGGTAGCCATTACCGCACTTGATGCTGTCGACCGAGGGTCGATCCGCCTCCAAGACCGTGTAACGCTCGGACGAAGTGACCTGACCTTGTTCCACCAACCGATCCGCGCGAAGGTCCTTGGTGGCGGCCACACTACGACATTGGACAAGCTACTTTTCACTGCGATTACTGAAAGCGACAATACCGCCAATGATAAGTTGATGCGCTCGATCGGCGGTCCCGACGCGGTGCGCGACATGATCGGCAACAAGAGCTTGGGGCCGATCCGCTTTTGCAATGGTGAGCGTGCTTTACAGTCGAAAGTTGCAGGGCTGATCTGGAGCCAGAGCTATTCGATTGGCGATGCTTTTTACAGAGCGCGCGCTGCGTTGCCGCTAGCCGTCCGGCGCGCCTCGTTTAACCGTTACGTTGCCGATCCCTACGATGGTGCGTCGCCGCGTGCGGTCGCTCTTGCTTTGGCGCGTCTGAAACGGGGCGAACTGCTGTCGCCTGCCTCAACCTCGCACTTGTTGTCGGCCATGGCCGCGACCAGAACCGGAAAGATGCGTGTTCGAGCCGCTCTCGCGCCAGGCTGGAAATGGGCGCACAAGACTGGAACTGGACAGAATTTCCAGGGACGCGTCGGCGGGATTAACGATATTGGCATTCTCACAGCGCCGAATGGCGCAGCTTATGCGATGGCCATCATGACGGTGCCCAACAAGACCAACGGCGATGCGCAGGGGTTAATGCAATCAGTGACTCGCGCACTGATCACGGCGCACAACAGGCGATACGGCGGCTAACGCGGTGACAGCAACATGTTTGGACCTCTCCCATTTCGCTCCAGTGCCGAGAGCCGGCCAAATGTGTCCTGTTGGCCTCGTTGTTCTTCAGACACGACATTCGGTCGTTCGTAAGCCGTAGGGACGCCCATAGGCTATTAGCCTATGAGTGCCGCCTGCGTGTCCATTGAATCCTATTCGGAGGCTTTGATCAATTTCACGCGGCCGAGGGCGGGCAAGTCAATTGCGCGTCGCTTTCGAAATCCGTTTTCGACAACTTCCGTCACGCTTCGCGAATCTTCCTTCACATCGCGACCGCGCGCAAAGGACGTATAATTGTGGATGCCGTCGCGCATCCCGGCATTCGTTACGATCTTGTAGGATCGTTCGGGTGACAGCGGCCGGTTGCTCACGAGCACATTCAAAACACGCTGACCTTCGGGTCGATTGAGGTCGACGGTAAACGCAAGGCCGGATGTCTGGATAAGCCCGCCGATGCCCTTCATCGGATCCCGCGCCTTCTGATTGCTCGCGCTCTGCTCAAGGATCTCCATCACCTGCTGCCCGCTAAGCGTCATTGTCACCATTTTGCTGGGATGGGGAAGCAGCGCGTAGAGTTGCTCACGCGTTATTGGACCCGGCTCGATAGTCACGCCGTAACCGACTCCGGGAAGAAATGCGATTTCCGCCCCCGACGCCTCACGCATGATTTCGCCAGCAAGCGTGTCGAATGGACTTTCCGACTTGTATCGCCGCCCGATCCGCGCGTTCGCAGTTGCCAGAACGGTTTCGAGCCGGTCTCGGTGCGGAGCTCGAAGCTCGGCGATCATTCGGGTCAGAGTGGGATCAGGTTTGACCTGGTCGTTCCATAGTTCGATCAATTTCCCGTCGACACCGATCAATCCGCTTTCGTCGACGGTCAAAGTCAGCTGACCGAGCATCGTCCCATCGGACATGGCCTGCGCGATCCAGACGCCATTGACCTCTTCAGGCGGACTCATTTTGTCATGCGAATGGGCAGCGATGATCAGGTCGATCTCGCCCACTTGTTCGGCCATCTCGCGATCGACTTTCGAGCCTTGGTGCGACAGGACGACAACTACGTCGGCCTTCTGTCGCAACATGGGGACGATGCGTCGTGCCACCTCGATCCCGTTGGTGAAGGACAATCCGGCGACATTCTTCGGGCTGCCGGTCCTGTCGGTGTTGTGATAGCCCAGCGTGAGGATCGCGAGCCTGACGCCCCCGACTTCCTTGATCAAATAGGGTGCTCCTCCAAACGGAGCTCCGTCGCTTGCCAGAACATTCGCTCCCCGCAAGGGGAATTGGGCGATCCGCTGCAGTTCGGCAGTTCGATCGACGCCATAGTCAAAATCATGATTGCCTAGCGCCATTAGATCGTAGCCGACCGCGTTCATCAGGCGAATCATCGCTTCACCTTTGGTGATATTGCCGAGCAGATCGTCGCCAAACGTGTCCCCGCCATCCACGAGCACGACGTTCTCAGCTCCTTTCTGTCGGCGCACCGTCTCGACCGCCCCCGCGAGATGCGCAAAGCCCCCGATCATGCCCGCTCGGCCGAAGTCCTGTTCGGTTCGCCCGGGATCGCCCGTTTGTGCCGTGGCATTGCTTGACGCGACCCGGATCGGGAGATGCCGGCCATGCATATCATTGGTGTGCAGGATTGTAATCTGGCGCACAGTTGAGGAAGCGCAACCAGTCAACGCGACCGCCAAGAATAAGGAGGCGAGAAGTGATTTGAACGCCGTCGGCATTGGATGCTCACCGCTACTGGAAAATGGAGGAGAAAGCGCGACATTCTATCGGGACACCTTCACGATTGTATTAGGATCACGAGCTTGGCGATCGGGTCATGTTGCGCTGCGATCCTTTGTGATGGCAACTCCACCTTATCTGGACCTTAATGGTCGAGCCGTCGTTTCATCACGGAATCAGGAGGTTCGTTGATGAAACTCAAGTTAATTTGCGCCATATCGCTGGCAATATCCGCTTCGGCCGGAGCTGAAGTGCTTCACGTCTACGGACCGGGCGGCCCAGCCCCCGCAATGATGGAAGCCGCGAAAGTTTATCGAGCCCAGACTGGGACCGACGTGCGCATCGTCGCAGGCCCAACCAAAGAGTGGCTCGGCAAAGCTAAAGCGGATGCCGACGTCGTCTACAGCGGCGCCGAACATATGATGACCGATTTCGTTCGTGACATGGAAGGACGGATCGACGAGCGAACGATCGATCCGCTTTATCTTCGTGTCTCAAACATTCTCGTTCGGCCGGGCAATCCGCGTCGAATTCGTGGGCTTCGCGATCTTATGATCCCGGGTCGCAAGGTGATCGTCGTGCAGGGCTCGGGACAGGCCGGCTTATGGGAAGATATGGCAGGACGCACTGGCGATATTAGGATGGTCCGGGCACTCCGCCGCAACATCGTCAGCTATGCCGCGACCAGTGCCGACGCCAAGGCCAAGTGGAGCGCCGATCCGTCAATCGATGCATGGATCATCTGGGGCGTTTGGGAAAAGGCGAACCCGACGATCGCCGATACGGTCGCGGTTGAACCACAACTTCGTATTTATCGCGATACGGGCACCGCGCTGACGATGCGCGGCAAGTCCAAGCCCGAAGGTGCGCGGTTTCTTGCGTTTCTCCGCTCGCCTGCAGGCGCCCGCATCTTTGCGAAGTGGGGATGGGTAACGTCAGCCAGGTAAGGGACGAGCGACGAGATCATTTCGATGACGGTTGGAGCACGAATACCGATTGCGCTTAGCAATGATACATAATATCGAGCGCCGATGAATCTGGCTCGGAAGCTTTTTGGAATGCTCGCGCTGTTGTGCTGCGCGATCAGTCTGACCGCGCCAGCTTCGGCACGAAGTTTGCATTTGGTAGACCATGTATCGGCACCTGTTGAGCTGGGCGATTTTCATAGTCATGACGAGAGTGAACGTCCGGGCGAAGCGGGGGTAGGGGAGGATGGCTCACCTTCCGATCCCAATGATGATGGGCCGAAAAAGTTTGGTCACTCTCATATGCCAAGCTCGGTTTCCGATTTCAGCCAGTTGCCCGAAGCTCGTGCTGGGCAACGCTATTTGGTTCGTGACAATTCTCATGCCGCGGCCGATTTGCCGTCGCTAACGACGCGCGCTTGGTCGCCACCGGTCCGCCCTCCTCGATCCGCCTAAAACGACCGACTTTCGGGGCCTAACTGCCCCGCCTTCGGCTTTTTTGGCGGAGATTTTTAGATGAATTGCGAGAAATCGCGGTGCCTTCAATGGGGCGTCGCAGCAATGTGCATAATGTTTGCACAGGGTGCAGCCGCTGCTGCGGCCCAGACGTCGGTGCGGCCTATGACGGCCGTTGCGCCGGATGACGGCCTGACCTTAGATACGGCAATCCGTCGCGCGCTTTCCGCTTCTCCGCTCACAGCGGTCGGGAACGCGCGACGTGAAGCTCTTGAAGCGTCGAGAGATGCGGCGGCGTTGAAACCCCAACCGACAGTCGAAATCATGGCCGAGAACTTCGGTCTGCCGATGGGCGCTCTGTATGATCAGTTCCAGATCACCGGCACTTACAGTCAACGGATCGAACGGGGCGCCAAGCGAGGCGCGCGGGTTGAGCTGGTGAACAGCGACATCGGCGTCGTCGAAGCCGAAGCGCTGATCGCGCGGCTCGACCTGATCAAGCTGGTTCAGGAGGGGTTCGTGGAGGCACAGGCGACCGAGGCAAAGGTTGCGGTGGCGCGCGAACGCCTTCGTGTGGCGCATGAGCTCCGCCGCGAGGTCGGACGCCGAATGGCTTCGGCCAAGGATCCGATATTCGCCGGCACGCGCGCCCAGACGGGCGTCTCCGAAGCTGAGGCTGACCTCGAACTGGCCATCCACTACCGCGACGCTGCGCTGAAACGGCTGGCGACCCTTTGGGACGGCGCACCGGCGCGGTCGGTTGCGGACGCCGATCGGTTCCTTGACGTTCAGGCGGTCCCCAGCGCGGCACCATCGCCTGCCGACCTAGCGATATTCGAGGCCCGTCGGATGCGTGCCTTGTCGTCGGTCGCATTGCAGCGAGCGAATGCCGAGCGCGATCTCACCGTGTCTGCTGGACCGCGCATTCTCGCCTCGGGCAGTCTTGGTGCCGTGGCTGGCGTCTCGGTCCCGCTGGGAGGCCGTCGCCTGGGCCAGGCGCGGGTTGCCGAGGCCCAAGCCGAAGGCCGCCGGATCGATGCCGAACTGGCGGTCGAGCGTTTCAATCGTGAGCGCGCGATCGCGCTCGCCGCCGAGAAGGTCGAGGAAAGCCGTCACGAGGTCGAACTAATCCGGGGAAGCGTGCTCGACAATGCCGAGAAGACGCTGGAACAGGTGCGCTTCGGTTATAACCGCGGCTTCTTTTCTTTTGCTGACGTTTCGGCGGCTCAGGTCACGTTGGTCAATGCACGCGCGCGGATCATCGACGCGGCCGAACGCTACCATCGCGCCAAAGCGGAACTCGACCGTCTCACTGGCCGGTTCACCAATCTTGCCCGGGAGGCAGTCCAATGAACATTACCCATGTAGCGCTGGCCGCATTGCTTTGCCTCGCCCTGCCGCTCGGTGCCTGCGGGCAGAAAACGGATTCTCCTGCCGAAGGCGAGGCCGCCGAGGCCGCCGATTACGAGCGCGGCCCGCACAATGGCCGGATGCTGCGTGAAGGCGATTTCGCGCTGGAGATGACGATCTTCGAGGATGGCGTGCCACCCGAATATCGCATCTACGCCTATCGCGACGACAAGCCGGTTGCGCCGGGGGAAGTCACGCTGACCGTCACGCTCAAGCGGCTCGACGGCGAGACCAATCTGTTCAACTTCGTGCCTGAAAACGACTATCTGCGCGGCAATGGCGAAGTGACCGAACCGCACAGCTTCGAGGTCATCGTCGCCGCGCGCGAAGGCGGCCGCACCCATCGCTGGCAGTATGACAGCTATGAAGGGCGCACGACCATTCCGGAACCCGCCGCACGCGCCGCCGGAATCATGATCGAAAATGTCGGCCCGGCGCAGATTGGCGAAACGCTCGAATTGGTCGGTCGGGTCGAGCTCGATCCCTCGGCCACTGCCGATGTCGGCGCCAAATTCCCGGGCCGCGTGGTGTCGGTGTCGGGCAATGTCGGCGACCGCGTCTCTGCCGGCCGCGTGCTGGCACGGGTCGAGAGCAACGAGAGCATGCAAGTCTATTCGGTAACCGCGCCGATCAGCGGCGTGATCGTCGAGCGTCGGACCAATGTCGGCGATGTCGCGGGCAGTGAGCCCCTGTTCGTCATCGCCGACCCGTCGCGGACGACGGCGGTGTTCCCGGTCTTCCCGCGCGACATGGAAAAAGTCCGCGCTGGTCAGGCGGTCCAGCTCGGACTGCTGGAAGGCAACCGCAGCCACGCCTCGGTGATCCGCGACTTCCAGCCCGCCGCTGACGCCATGACAGGCGCCTTGTCGGCCCGCGCCGCCCTTCCCAACAGCGACAATTTCTGGCGGCCGGGGATGAGCGTTCGCGGTCAGGTGACGGTCGACAGGCGCACGGTTCCACTGGCGGTCAAGACCGAGGGTCTGCAGGCGTTCCGCGACTTCACCGTCGTGTTCGCCAAGGTCGGGCAGACCTATGAGGTGCGAATGCTCGAGCTCGGCAAGAAGGGCCCCGAATGGACCGAGGTGCTGAGCGGCATCAAGCCCGGTCAGGCCTATGTCACCAAGGGCAGCTACGTAATCAAGGCGGATATCGAAAAGGCTGGCGCGAGCCATGACCATTAAGGGCGCGCATCATGCTTGAACGCATCATCCGGCTATCGATCCGGCAGCGCTGGGCCATATTGGCGATCGTCGTCCTGCTGTCGGCGGTCGGCATCTACAATTTCTCGCGGCTCAAGATCGATGCCGTCCCCGACATCACCAACGTCCAAGTCCAGGTCAGCACCCCCGCACCGGGCTTCTCCCCGCTTGAGGCCGAGCAGCGCATCACCTTCCCGGTCGAGACCGCGCTCGCTGGGGTGCCGGGGCTCGAATATACCCGATCGGTGTCCCGCGCCGGGCTCAGCCAGGTCACCGCCGTGTTCAAGGACGGGACCGATATCTATTTCGCCCGGCAACTGGTCAATGAGCGCTTGCAAGGTGCACGCGACAGTCTGCCGCCCGGTGTCGACCCGAGCATGGGGCCGATCGCCACCGGGCTCGGCGAAATCTTCATGTATACGCTGGAGGCCAAGCCAAACGCGATAAAGCCCGATGGCGGGCGATACACCGCCGAGGATCTGCGCACGCTCCACGACTGGGTCGTCCGGCCGCAGCTGCGCAACGTTCCCGGCGTCACCGAGGTCAATTCGATCGGCGGCTATCGCAAGCAATATCAGGTCGCTCCGATCCCCGCGCGCCTCTCCGGCTTCGGCCTGTCGGTGACCGACCTGACCGAAGCGCTGGAGCGCAACAATGCGAATGTCGGTGCCGGCTATATCGAGCGGGCCGGCGCGCAATATGTCATCCGCGTGCCCGGCGTGGCTACCAACGAGCGCGATCTGTCGAGCATCATCGTCGCCTATCGCGGCGGCACCCCGATCCGCGTTGCCGACGTGGCCGACGTCACAATCGGCTCTGAAATCCGTCAGGGTGCCGCCACCAAGGACGGTCAGGAAGTCGTGCTCGGCACGATCTTCATGCTTGTCGGCGAAAATGCCCGCGAGGTCAGCGTTGCGGTCGCCGAGCGCCTGAAGCAGGTCAATGAATCGCTTCCCGGCGGGGTCGAGGCGGTGACCGTCTACGACCGCTCGGAGTTGGTCGGAAAGACCATCGGCACGGTCGAGAAGAACCTCGCCGAGGGCGCGTTGCTGGTCATCGTCGTGCTGTTTCTGCTGCTCGGCAACATCCGCGCTGCCCTGATCACCGCCGCAGTCATCCCGGTGACCTTCCTCATGACCATTTCGGGCATGGTGGCATGGGATTTGTCGGGCAACCTCATGAGCCTTGGCGCGCTCGATTTCGGACTGATCGTCGATGGCGCGGTGATCATCGTCGAGAATTGCCTCCGGCGACTGGGCGAGGCGCAGCACAAGCTGGGGCGATTGTTGAACCGCGAAGAGCGATTCGACCTGACCGCAAGCGCATCGGCGGAAGTCGTGCGGCCGAGCCTGTTCGGCATCGCGATCATCACCATCGTCTACCTGCCCATCTTCGCGCTCACGGGAGTCGAGGGGAAAACCTTCCACCCGATGGCGATCACCGTCGTGCTGGCATTGACCGCGGCGGCGATCCTGTCGCTGACGCTGGTCCCGGCGGCGATCGCCACTTTCGTCACCGGCCGGGTCGAGGAGAAAGAAAGTCGGATCATGGCATCGTCCAAGCGGCGCTATGCCCCGCTGATCGACTGGGCGCTCCGTTCGCGCAAGGTAGTCTTGGTCGGCGCGCTCGCGCTGGTCGCGCTGAGCGGTTTGGCGGCAACGAGGCTGGGATCGGAATTCATCCCCAATCTCGACGAGGGAGATATCGCGCTTCATGCGCTTCGAATCCCCGGGACCAGCCTCAGCCAGGCGGTGCAAATGCAATCCGCGCTAGAGAATCGAATCAAGCAATTCCCCGAAGTGTCCGAAGTGTTTGCCAAGATTGGCACCGCCGACGTCGCCACCGACCCCGTGCCGCCGAGCGTCGCCGACACCTTCATCATCATGAAGCC
>JAZKHF010000163.1:0-2689 GCA_040385545.1 Pseudomonadota bacterium | reverse complement strand
CGGCGAGCCGATGGATGGCGGCGCGGTCGGCGAAGTGATCGAAAGCCGCGACCCCAGTTTCGCGCCCGGCGACAAGGTGCTGCACATGGCGGGTTGGCGCGACGAAGCTGTCGTCCCCGCCACTTCGCTCAACAAGCTTCCGGCCATGCCGGGCGTCGAGCCCAAGGAGTTCCTCGGCAATCTCGGCCTCACTGGGGGCACCGGTTACTTCGGCCTGCTCGAAGCGGCGCAGGCCAAGTCCGGCGACATCGTGTTCGTTTCCGCGGCGGCGGGCGCGGTCGGATCGGCGGTGGTGCAGATCGCCAAGGCCAAGGGCATGACCGTGATCGGATCGGCCGGCGGCCCCGACAAATGCGAGTTCGTGCGGTCGCTCGGCGCCGACGAGGTGATCGACTATAAGGCCGGCTCGGTCATCAAGTCGCTGATGGCCGCCGTCCCCAAGGGCATCGACGTCTATTTCGACAATGTCGGCGGCGAGCATCTCGACGCCGCGCTAGCCGTCGCACGCAAAGACGCCCGTTTCGCCATGTGTGGGATGATCGACGGCTACAACAGCGGCGAACCCACGTCCTTGCGCTACTTCATGCGCATCATCGCCATGCGCATCCGCCTTCAGGGCTTCATCTACACCGATTATCTCGGTCAGCTCGGCCCCTTCTATCAGGACATGGGGGCGATGATGGCAGCCGGACAGCTGAAGTCGCGCGAGACGATGGTCGAGGGACTGGACAAGACCTTCGACGCCTTCCTCGGCCTGTTCAGCGGGGCGAATACCGGCAAGATGCTGGTGAGGCTGTAAGCACTAGCCCCTCCCTGCCGACTTCGGCGGGGAGGTGGACGCGAAGCGGACGGAGGGGTTCTTCTGGGCCGCGCGAAGGGAAGAACCCCTCCGTCAGCCTGCGGCTGCCATCTCCCCGCGCAAGGGCGCAGGGAGAGGCAACTTTCTATCGCGCGTAATTGCAGCTCGCCGGGTTACCTGTCGACAACCCACGATTAAGCGCCTCGCGCCGCTGCGCCGACGTCCCATGGGTGAAATTGTCCGGCGAGACGCGTCCCTTGGTCAGAGCGTCGTCGCCAATCGCTTCGGCGGCGCGCATGCCTTCCTCGATATCGCCCGCCTCGAGCAGGCCCGAACGCTTGGCCCACACGCCGGCGTAGCAATCCGCCTGCAACTCCACTCCGACCTGCACCGCATTGCCTTGCGCCGTGCTTGATCGCGCCTGCGCGGCCTGGGCACGGTCGAGCGTGCCTTCGAGCTTTTGAATGTGATGCCCGACTTCATGCGCGATGACATAGGCCTGTGCAAAATCGCCCGGTGCCTGGAAGCGGCGCGACAGTTCGTCGAAGAATTGCGGGTCGATGTAGATGCTCTCGTCGGTCGGGCAGTAGAACGGACCCATCGCCGCCTGCGCCGCGCCGCAGCCCGACTGGTTAGCGTTGCTGTATGCTACCAGCCGGGTCGGCTTGTAGGTACCGCCGGCCTGCTTGAAAATCTGCCCCCACACCTGCTCTGTCGAGCCCAGCACGCCGGTCAGCACGCGCTGCTGTTCCGCGGTGAGCCGCGATTCACCGGTTGTCGTCGGCGAACCGCCGCCACCGCCTAGCCCGCCCATCGAACTGAGCGCGCAATAGCCAAGGCCGAGAATGACCACGCCAATGATGCCGAACCGTGAGGCGATCAGTGGCAGCAGCAGGCCGATCATCCCGCCGCCGATACCCCCGCCGCCGCCAAAGCCGCTCTGGCCTGTCCGGTCTTCGAAATTCCCGCTTCCCGGTCCATCGCCCAGCCGCATCGCGTCTCTCCAATTGTCGTCACCGCCCTAATGCTTGGGGTAGCGTAACGGTTGCAAATCGATCCCGCTAGGGCGACACGGCACCGACCCTTGAAAGGAATGCCATGTCGCTTGCCGGAAAGACCGCCCTCATCACTGGATCGACCTCCGGGATCGGCCTTGCCATCGCGCGACGATTTGCCGCCGACGGCGCGCGCGTGATGATCAACGGTTTCGGCGATCCAGCGGAGATCGAAGCGATCCGCGGTCAGCTGGCGGCTGCATCCGGTGCCCCGGCACTCCATGACGGCGCCGACCTCAGCAAGCCGGAACAGATCGAAGCGATGATCTCCCGATGCACCGCGGAAATCGGTGCCCCCGACATCCTGATCAACAATGCCGGAATCCAGTTCGTTTGTCCGGTCGCCGACTTCCCGACCGACAAGTGGAACGCCATCATCGCGATCAACTTGACCGCGGTGTTTCATACCAGCCGTCTTGTACTGCCGAGAATGCGGGCGAAAGGCTGGGGGCGGATCATCAACACCGCCTCGGCCCACAGCCTGGTGGCCAGCCCAAACAAGAGTGCCTACGTGGCGGCCAAGCATGGCGTCGCCGGCTTTACCAAGGCCGTCGCGCTGGAAACCGCGAAGGACGGCATCACCGTCAACTGCATCTCGCCCGGCTATGTCTGGACAACATTGGTCGAAAACCAGATCCCCGACACGATGAAGGCGCGCGGCCTGACCCGCGACCAGGTCATCAACGACGTCCTGCTTGCCGCCCAGCCGACCAAGCGCTTCGTCACGCCCGAGGAAGTTGCCGGGCTTGCTCTCTATCTGTCGGGCAATGACGCGGGATCGATCACCGGGGCCAACTTGTCGATGGACGGCGGCTGGACGGCCCAATAGGCTGTC
>JAZKHF010000162.1:0-58145 GCA_040385545.1 Pseudomonadota bacterium | reverse complement strand
TCCGCCACCTCGGCTTCTTCCCCGACATGGCCCCGCAATGGGATTTCATGGCCGAGCGATCGGACGGAGCCGAGGTGATGAACCTGTTCGGCTACACCGGCGTCGGCACCTTGCTGCTGAGCGACGCCGGCGCAAAGATGGTCCATGTCGATGCCTCGAAGAAATCGGTCGAGGGCGGGCGGCGCAATGCCGAACTGTCGGGCATGACCGATCGCCCGATCCGCTGGATCGTCGACGACGCCGCAAAATTCACCGCCCGCGAAGTTCGCCGCGGCCGCCGCTACGACGGCATATTGCTCGACCCGCCCAAATTCGGTCGCGGGCCGGAGGGCGAAGTGTGGCGGCTCGAAGAACATCTCGCCCCCCTGCTCGCGGACTGCGTCAAATTGCTCGACGCTGACAGCCGATTCCTTGTGCTGACTGTCTATGCCGTGCGGATGTCGGCGCTGAGCATCGGCGAACTCCTTCGCCAGCTCACCGCGCACCTCGGCGGCGAAATCGAATGCGGCGAAATGGCGGTCCGCGAGGAGGCGCGCGACCTGCTGCTGCCGACGGCGATCTTCGCACGCTGGTCCCGGATCTAAGTCCGGGACGCCCGGATCGCCGCGCCCGTCACGAACGGCGCTCCGGCCAAGGTCAATAATGCTACCGCGGCCTCCAGTTTGAGCGCCCCACCCGGATCGACCCCGGTCGCCGCCGCGCCGAAGATCACCAGCGGCACCGCCAGCGGCATCAGCAGCAGCCCTGCAAGCGATCCGGCGCGTGGCAAGCCCGCCGTCAGCGCCGCGACCGCCACGGCCAAGGCCGCGAGCGCGGGCGTCCCGATCGCCAGTGCGACCAGCGCCCGGACCAATGCCGCGCCGTCGAGCCCGACTAGTACGCTGGCGGGGACGGCGGCGATCAGCAGCAGGGGACCGAAGGTCAGCCAGTGACCGACGATCTTGGCGATGGCCACGCCCTCCTCGCTCGCCCCCGACAGCGCAAGCTGGTCGAGCACACCATCGGCCCGGTCGGGTTCGATCAATCGCTCGATCGGCAGCAGCGCCGCGGTCAGGGCCGCGATCCACAACGCCCCGCCACCGATCCGCGCGAGCAATTGCGCGTCGGGTCCGACCGCGAATGGCACGATCGCCGCAACCAGCAGGAAGAAAGCGACCGGCATCCACGCCGCTCCGGCCAGTCCGCGCCGCACTTCGCGGTGGATCAGGGCGCCGATCATGACGCCAGCTCCAGCGTGCGCCACTTATCACCAAGCGGCATATGGCTTGCCGCGAGCACCGCGCCGCCTCCAGCGCGATGATCGGCGATGGCCTTCGCCAATTGCTTTGCCCCGGCCGCATCGAGGCCGTTGAGTGGTTCGTCGAGCAGCCACAGGGGCGCGACACTCGCCATCACCCGTGCCAAGCGAGCGCGGCGGGACTGTCCGGTGGAAAGCATGCGCACCGGAACGTCGGCCAGCGGCAACAGGTCGAACGCCTCGAGTGCTTCGCCTAGCTTTGGCCCGCCCCAAAAGGCCAGCGCCTTGCCAAGCGCTTGCTCGCGATCAAGCGCGAGATTCTCGTCGGCCAGCGCTGCTTCCGCCCGATCGATGGTCCCCGCGCTGGGTCGAAGCAGGCCCGCGACCAGCCGAATCAGGCTCGATTTGCCGCAGCCGTTGGGGCCGGTGACGTGCAGCGCCTCACCCGGCGTAAGCGATAGTTCGACGCCCTCGAACAGCAACCGGTGCCCGCGCACCAGCGCCAGCCCCCGCCCCTCGAGCAGCAGGCTCAACCCTGCTCCTCTAACTCGTGCATCGCCTCGTCGCTTAGGCCGAAATGATGGCCCGCTTCATGGATCAGGATGTGGCGGATGAGATGCTCGAATTCTTCCCCCTCTTCGACCCATTCATCGAGGATCGCGCGGCGGAACAGGCGGATCCGGTCGGGCAGCTGGCTTGGCGCATCGACGCTCTTCTCGCCGATCGGAACGCCTTCATAAACGCCGGTCAGGTCGAGCGGATGATCGATCTCCAGCTCGGCCAGAAGCTCTGGCTCGGCCAGCTCGTCGACTTGAAGGACGACATGGCGAAGGTGCGACGCAAATGGCTCCGGAAGGCCGACCAACGCGGCGCGCGCGATCGCCTCGATCTCGTCGGCCGAAGGAGGTTGGTCGAAGCGGCGGCTCATGTCTTTGGCATAGGGGCCATCATGCCCGCGCGGCAAGCTTGCCCGCACCGGCGGCGCTGGCTAAGGGACGCACTTCCAAGCATGCGGAGCGGTGGCCGAGTGGTCGAAGGCGCTCGCCTGGAAAGTGAGTATACGGCAAAACCGTATCGAGGGTTCGAATCCCTCCCGCTCCGCCACCGACCCATCCCAGCAAATCCCAGATTGTCCAAAAAACAACGTTTTTACAACAGTTTATAGTTACTTTTCGTCCCGGACCGTTCAAGCCAATCCGACGAAATCCGGCGCCGGGTTTAGGGACAAGCTTAGGGTCGGCTGGAGCCGACCCTAAATTTGTGCTATTCGGTGGGCCATCCATAAGAGGGAAATGATGGCGCGCTTGATGAATCGCCTCACCACCAAAGGAGTCGCCGGGCTGAAGAAGCCTGGTCTCCACGGCGACGGAGGCGGCCTCTATCTGAACGTCAAGGCCGCCGGCTCCAAAAGCTGGACATTCATATATTCTTGGAATGGGCGGCGTCGCGAAAAGGGCATGGGGCCGTTTCCTGCAGTCTCCCTCCATGATGCTCGAAGCAAGCGTGACGACGCCAGAAAGCAGATCGTGGAGGGCGTCGACCCGCTTGAAGTTCCCGCCATTTCGGAGAGTGAGGCCTTTGGCCAGGTCGCTACAGCGCTGATCAACGATCTCGAAGTGGGATGGAAAAATCCCAAGCACCGGCAGCAATGGCGAAACACTCTTGAGACCTATTGCAAAACAATCTGGTCGTTTCCGGTCGCATCGGTCGGAACCGGCGACATCGTGGCCATTTTGAAGCCGATCTGGCACGAAAAGCCGGAAACGGCATCGAGGCTTCGGGCTCGAATCGAGCGGGTGCTGGACGCCGCCAAAGTACGCGGCCTGCGATCGGGCGATAATCCGGCACGATGGCGCGGCCACCTTCAACTTCTACTTCCAGGGTCCACGCGCGGATCTGGCGTGCGGCACCACCCGGCGATGCCATACGCCCAGCTTCCCGATTTTGTGATTGGACTGAAAACACGCATCAGTACGTCAGCGCGCGCACTCGAATTTCTGATCCTCACCTGGGCCCGGACCACCGAAGTGCTCAACATGACGTGGAGCGAGGTGGACTTGGACGCTGCCATATGGACGGTTCCGGCTGAGCGAATGAAAATGGGCGTCGACCATGTCGTTCCGCTTAGCGATCCGGCATTGCGCGTTTTGCGCTCCATGGCAGTGCATGGCGAAGACGCGGACGGCTATGTCTTTCCGGGCCAGCTCCCGCGCAAACCGCTGTCCGGGATGTCGATGGAGATGCTGCTGCGCAGAATGGGCTGTGACGATTATACGGTGCATGGCTTCCGTTCATCAGCACGCGACTGGGCGGGCGAGGAAACCGACTATCCGCGCGAAGTTGCCGAATGGTCGCTGGCGCATCAGGTCGGCGACTCGTCCGAACGGGCGTATCGGCGTTCCACCGCGCTCGCCAAACGCCGCAACCTCCTCAATGACTGGGCGCAATTTTTGGTGAAGTCGGCCACCGACACCAGCCATTCGCCGGACGACTTGGTCCAGGCATGAGCATAGAATGGTATGCGGCGAACGATCATCTCGAGGCCATGGATGAAACCGTAGCTTCTGCGCACCTTTCGCCGTTGCGGGACCTTGCCCGGTACGGCGAGATAGCGGGGATGGCGCTGCTGTTGAACGTTGGCAATTACCGCAAGCGAGCGCGACGCGGCCGACGCGCGGCGTCTGTCAGCTCTGATCGACGCCATCCTTGCCGATCTACCGGCCTGGCGGGCTGCCTGAACTCACGCGGGATCGTTCGATCAAGGCTTCAAGGCTAGCAACGAGGATAAGAGTCGAGCCGCCAACCTTCGCATAGTCAATTTCACCGGACTTCATCAGGACATAGAGCCGGGATCGGCTCAGCCCGGTCATCCGGACGGCGCCGGGGATGCGGACGCTGATCGGGTCTTTCGCCACCTGTTCGATGACAATCATCCGCCGCCCTTCCCTTTGCCGCGGCGACGCGAGAAGAAACGGTCGGCGCCAAGGAAGCTTGCAAGCATAAAGGGGATAAGTTCCTGAACGGACTCGGCGCGGCCGTAAATTTCCTCGTAGAGCGAAGCATAGTCTGAAAGCGCCTGGTTGAGATCGGGCGAGACGTTGATCGTGATCCTGACCGGCGTGCGGTCGGGCAAGCGGGCGAGGCGAAGATCGCTCATGATCATCCCTTCCAGGGTTCGAGGACGAGGTCCTTGTGCACTAGAACAAGTAACGAAACGCCGGGCCGAACGCGGATCGTTGGCTGGATGTCGAGGTTGCGCTCGACGATCCGCTGCCCGGCGCGGTCGGCGTTGGATTGGGCTGATTCGCGCAACGCCCGCACGAGGTCGGTTTCGGCATTGCCGAGGGTCAATTGGGTGCCGACACCGAGCAGGGTTGCAAGGCCGATACCGCGAAGCAATCGCCAGGTGTGGAAATCGACCTTGTCGGCGATTCCCGAATAGCCCTGGCTGTCGGTCGCCGGCAGATTGTCCAGCTGGATCGACGACCCGTCCGGAAATATGATCCGCTGCCAGATCAGCAACGCCCGGCTTTGGCCGAATGCGACGACGCTATCGTAACGTCCGATCAGTCGCGCGCCCTGTGGGACCAGGATCGTCTGCCCAGTCGCGCTGTCGTAGGCATGCTCGGTGACCTGTGCGATCACCATGCCGGGCAGATCGGAGTTCAGACCGGTAACGAGGCTTGCCGCGATGACGCTTCCGGCATTGAGCTGCCAGCGCGAAGCGGGGTGAATGATACGATGGGGATTGACCGCGCCGCCGTCATCGCGCTCGTTGACGAACGATAGATTGCGAGGCTGACCCGGCGATACCGGCGCGGCGGACACTGGCCGGTCCGGAACGTTTGCCCCGGTACTGGCTTGCGCCGCCGGGTCGGCACCCGCCGCAATCGCGTTCGAGAGCCGCATCAGCACCGGCGCTTCGCGCGCCTGCCGCGCCTCGGCAAGACGGCGCTGGCGTTCCGCCTCCGCCTGCTGAGCCAGTGTATCGATCTGGGCCGCCTGGGGTTGCCCACTTAAATTCGCCTCGTTGGCGAGCTCGCGTTGCCGCTCGAGGATCGGCCGGCCGAGGTCACCGGGCAGTGGAGGGCCAAGCTGCGGTACATCGCCATAGCCTTTGGGCGCGGCGGCAAGCGCGTCGGGCACGCCGCTCGCATTCAGCGCGGGGCGGTCGTCATCGGATATGACCTGCCTAAGGGTCGGCGGCTTGAACGCAAGCCAGGCCGTCCCGACGAGAGCGGCAGAACCGAATGCGGCAATGCCGATGATCAGACCCCGGCGGAACCGGACCACCCGGCCGGGGCTGCCACGAAGAACGAGCGTCTCGGGATCGACCTTGGGGGCTTGCTCCCCGAGATTTTCCTCACGGCGCTCGGTCATGACGATCTCCGGCGACGCTGGCCGCGCGGGCTTGCATCGTCCCGTTCGATGCGGACGATCGATTGCCGCTTGGCTCCCAGTCGAAGCTCGGCCCGGGCAAACAAGCGGTCGACCACATAGTAGCGACCGGCAATCCGGTAATTGACGAGTTCGGCCTGTCCGGAATCGCCGATCACGAACAACGGCGGCGCCTGGCCCGTGGCAATGGTGGCCGGGAATTCGATAAAGGTCTGACGGCCATCGTCGAACGCCCGGACCGGACGCCAGGACGGATTGTGGCCGCTGATCCTGTATCCGAAGCGCAGCGCGCCGAGCGCGAGCCCGGCCGCGACCGGCATGGACGCGTCAGCACGCTGCAAGGCGATCAGATCGTCCTGGGGATAGGTCCAGGACAAGGACACCATCGCGGTCGAGGCCCTGCTGTCGAGCTGAAGATGATAGACTCGCCGGTCGGTGGTGATGACGAGATTGGTGCGAAGGCCCGACGAGAAGGGCTTGAGCAGTATGTGGGTGCGGCGCGTGGCGCCGCTGCCGCTGGTGGTGTCGCCAACCGTCCAGCGCGCCGTGTCGCCGGCGGCGACCGCGGTCAGCTGTTCGCCCGGCTGGAGCGCGATGTCGGTTACCCGTTCGGGCGCGGCGGTCAGCCGATACATCATCCCGGGGGAATAAGGGTAGATCTGGACCGGCTTGATCGCCGCGGACACGGGCGCTGCCTCGGCCCGGTCGCTCCAAGTCGCCAGCGGCAGCGTGAGACCCAAACCGGACAAGAACAGGAAACGAAAAAGTCGGTGTCTCATTGGACTGTCCCTTGCGATTGAATTGACGAAGAAGCTGGCGGTCCCGAGGGCGCGGGGTCGAGCGGCGAGCCCTGCGGCACGGATGACATGTCGGACGGCGGGGGCGTCGCCGGTGGACGGGCTGGCACGAGCGGGACGAACGTCTCCAGCTCCCGGCTCCAATCAATCGCGTCGACGTACAGGCCGAGCGGATTCTTGCGCAACGTCTCGGCGGAGCGGGGCGGCTTGACCCTGACGGTCAGGATCCCGGTCCAGCGCGATGTGCTGGTGAGGCTGCCGCGCTCGAACTCGCTCTCGGTCCATTTGACCTGGAACGACCGGTCCGAAGCGCGAACGACGCTGGTCACCTGCACCGTCACGGTCCGCTCGCCGACATTGGCGAACGGGTTGGCGGCACGGGCATATTCGCCCAGGAACAGCGCACCGCGCGGGGTCGCGAAATCATAGGCTGACAGCCAGTTCTCGCGCATCAGTACGGCGTCGAGCGACCTTGAGCGGACATTGGCGATAAAGCGGGCGAGGTGCCACGCCATTTGCGGATCGGTCGGGGAAAAGTCGTCGGCGACCCGCGCGACGGCCCTTGCCGCCCCGAGCTGGTCGACCTCCACGACATAGGGCACGACCCGACTTTGCAACGACTGCCAGACGAGGGCCGCGGACAATCCGCTGGCCAGCAACAGGCCGCCAAAGGCCATCAACCGCCAGTTGCGGGCCTGCACGCGAGCCGAGCCGATCCGCTCGTCCCACAATTGACCGGCACGCAGATAGGGCGTTTCGGGGTGCGGCGTTCGTCCATATCGCTGGACGGCACGTTTGAAGCGCATTGGTCAGTCCCTTTCCTTAATATCCGGGGTGGCAGCGCCACCCCCGCTCAGTCCCGCGCCAAGCGAATGGAGTGCCAGCTGGCGCCGATGTCGGGAGGTCTGGTCCGAGCGAAGGCGCTGCGCCCAGGCAGGGGTGGTCTCGCCGCCTTTGTCGTCCGCCACGGCGCCGGAGGAATGGCCGGTGAGTGCCGACCACGCCGAGTCGCGGCCGCGCTCAGCGGCGGCGGCGATCCCGAGTGCGCCGCTCGTGCGCTGCGTCGCGGCTCCCTTGGCAGCGGCGGCAATTCCGCCGAGGCTGGAGCCGCCGGATTCGCGTCCGAGCTGCGCGGCGGTCGACGCCGCCGCACCCATTGCGGTGCCTGCGCGGATTGCGCCGAGACCCGCACCGGCGACGCCACGCGCGCCGCCAATCGCGGCGGCGCCGCCAGCGGCGATCGTCGCCCCCGCTCCGACCACGGTGCCAACGGCCGCGCCCGCGCCAAGCTGGGGTGCGCCCGACACCAGGCCCGAGGCGATCCCGGGCCCGAAGATGCCGAGGCCGAACAGCGCCAGGCTTGCGAGCATCAAGGACATGGCCTGTTCGAGGCTCGGTTCCTGTCCCTGCAAGGCCGAGGCGAATTGAGCGAAATAGTTGGAGCCGATGCCGACGATCACCGCCAGAACCATGACCTTGATGCCCGACGCGATGACGTTGCCAAGCACGCGTTCGGCGAGAAAGGCGGTCCGGTTCCACAAGGCGAATGGCACGAGGATGAAGCCGGCGAGACTGGTCAGCTTGAACTCGAGGATGGTGACGAACAATTGCACCGCGAGGATGAAGAAGGCGATGATCACGATCAGCCAGGCAAGGATGAGAACGGCAATCTCGACAAAGTTGGTGAAGAAGGCGACCGGCCCGACCAGCTCGCCGGCCTGTTCGAGCAAGGGCGCCGCGGCCTCGAAGCCGGTCCCCGCCAGCTGTCCCGGGCGAAGAAGATCGTCGGCGGTGATCGACCCGCCGCCGGCGGTAAGGCCAAGGCCGGCGAAGGAGCGGAAGATGATGTCGGACAGCAAGGGGAAACTGTTGATGATCAGCGCGAACACGCCGACGTAGAGGATCTTTTTGATGAAGCGGCCGATGATATCGTCCTCGCCGCCTAGCGCCCAGAACAGGCCTGCAAGGGTGATGTCGATGCCGATCAGGACGGTGGTCAGGAATCCGACGTCGGGACCGAGTAGCCCGAACCCGCTATCGATGTAGCTGATGAAGGTATCCATGAACTGGTCGATGACATTGAGATCTTCCACGGGACCGGTCCTGCCTGAAAAAGGGGAGTGTCGCGGAGCCTCGAGGCCGTCTGGGGGCGGACGCGCGAAGGGGTTCACGCACGTCCGACGGTTGACCAGGCTCCGCGACGAGACCGCGCAAGCGCGGCCTCAACTCATTGTCGCGGGCGCGGGGCGTAGGCGCGTCCGTCGCCGAGGAAGCGTTTCATTGCATCGCGCGCTTCGCGCTCGATCTGCGCCCGTTCGGCCTGTTCGATCGCCTGACCGCGAAACTGCGCGGCCATCAGGCTCTGGATCTGGAGTTGCTGCTGGGCCGTGAGCGCAAGCAATTGATTGGTCGCCTGCTGCGCGGCGAGCGACCCTTCCGCGCCCTGGCTGCGGGCAACGATTGTGGCCAGCGTCTCGGTATCGTCTTGAACATTGGCGACGATCTGGCCTTGCATGTTCATCGTCTGGCGAAACGCCGCCATCGCCGCGTCCAGCCGGTCGCGCGCGATTGCCGCGCGCTGGTCGCGCCGGATCAATTGGTCGAAGCCCTGGGGATAAAGCGCGCTAAGCCGCCCCTCGATCTCGCCGACCTTGAAGCCGATACCTTTTGCCTCACCCATCAACCTGTCGACCGACTTCAGATTCTGGCGAAGCTGACCGAGTTGCGGAAAGTCGATCCGGGCCAGATTCTTGTCCATGTTGGTCAGCATCCGCGCCTCGTTCTGGAGGCTCTGGATCTGTTGATTGATCTGCTGCAGCGTTCGCGCCGCGGTCAGCAAATTCTGCGCGTAATTTGCACTGTCGAACACCGGCATCGCCGCGGCGGGCGCGCCTGCAACCAAGGTCAGTCCGCCCAAAGCCGTGGCTCGTGCAAGGCAGCGCAGCAACAGGTTCACCGGTCGTTTCCTGGTCATCGTCATTCTCCTTCTGGGGGTTGAGTGCGAACAAATCGGGGGAGCAAGTCGGCCGCCCATTCGAGGTCGCGGTCGGCAAGGAAGCGGGCCGCAAAGTCGCGCCGACCATGTTCGCCAAGGATCGCATCGATCCTCTTCTGCGCCTCCGGATCGGATGACCCGCACAGGGCGAGCGCGATCGGACCGAGACCAAGTTCGAACAATCGGTTGCCGCGCGCGGACTGGAGATAATATTGCCGCTTGGGCGCGGCCCGACTGACCAGTTCGATCTGGCGGTCGTTCAGGCCGAACCGCACATAAGCGCTGCGCGACTGGGGCTCGATTGCCCGGTCGTTGGGGAGCAGGATACGCTGCGGGCAGCTTTCGATGATCGCCGGGGCGATGTTGCTGTCGGCGATGTCGGCCAGCGACTGGGTGGCGAAGACCACCGCGACATTCTTCTTGCGCAGCACCTTGAGCCATTCGCGGATGCGCGCCGCGAACAGGGGATGATCGAGAAACACCCAGGCTTCATCGAGAATGAGCAGGGTCGGCCGGCCGGTAAATCTCGCCTCGAGACGGTGGAACAAATAGGTCAGGACGGGCGCCACCACGCCGGCCTGGCCCATCAGCGCCTCGGTCTCGAAACATTGCACGTCGGCGATCGAAAGATCGTCCTCGGCGGCATCGAGGAGCCGGCCGAACGGCCCGTCGAGCGTGTAAGGCGTAAGCGCGGCGCGAAGCGGGCCTGACTGGAGAAGGAGGGCAAGACCGGTCAGCGTACGCTGCTCCGGAGGCGCGCTTGCCAGGCTGGTTAGCGCCAGCCAGACACTTTCCTTGACGTCGGGGGTCACCAGCACCTTTTCATGGGCCAGCAGGGCACCGATCCATTCGGCGGCCCAGGCGCGTTCGGTAACCCCGTGAATGGCGCGAAGCGGCTGGAAGGCGATCCCGCCCTGCTCGCTCGCAATCTCGTCCGCGCCGACGCCCCCTGCGCCCGAGCCGAGGGCATGATGGGCGCCGCCCATCGCCAGGATGGCGGCGCGGGCCGAAAAGCCTTTGTCGAAGACATAGATTTGCGATTCCGGATAGCGACGGAACTGGAGCGCGAGCAGTGCCAGCAGGACCGACTTTCCGGCTCCGGTCGGGCCGACGATGAGCATGTGGCCGACGTCGCCGACATGGGTCGACAATCGAAACGGGGTCGAGCCGCTGGTCTCGGCGGTCAGAAGCGGCGGACCCCCGAGGTGCGGATTGCCGGTCGGGCCCGCCCACACGCTCGACAAGGGCATGAGATGGGCGAGGTTAAGGGTATGCACGAGCGGTTGGCGGACGTTGGCGTAGACCTGGCCCGGAAGCGACCCGAGCCAGGCCTCGACCGCATTGACGCGCTCGCGGATGCAGGTGAACCCGAGGCCGTTGACGATCCGTTCGACGCTGCGGACCTTTTCATCGACCCGCGCGCGGCTCGCATCGGAGACGGTGATGCTGGTGGTGAGATAGCCGAAGGCGACATGATCGCCGCCGAGCGCCTGGAGCGCGAGGTCGGCATCGACCACCTTATTGTCGGCGTCGCTGTCGAGCAGCTGGGCCGGCTGATTGTAAAGCACTTCGCGAAGAATGGCCGCGATCGACTTGCGCTTGTTGAACCATTGCCGGCGAAGACTGGTCAGGGCCCTTGTGGCCTGCGTCTTGTCGAGCGCGATGAAACGGGTCACCCAGCGATAGGCAAAATCCTGATGGTTGAGCGCATCGAGGATTGCGGGCCGGCTGAGATTGGGAAAGCCGAGGATCGTCAATGTGCGAAGGTGCGTCTGGCCGAGCATCGGCTCGAGGCCGCCTGCAAACGACGTATCGGCAAGCAGTCCATCGAGATACATCGGCGTGTCCGGCGTAGCGACGGCGACATCATGATCGGAGATTGTGCCGTGCAGGTAGGACAGAGTTTCGGAGTCTTCGAGCGCTCGCACGTCGGGCATGAATGCGGACATCAGATCCAACGCCCGATCCGTCTCGGCGATGAAGCCGTCCAGCGCCTGACGCCAATCGCGCCCTTTGACCGCGTCGCCGCGCTCGATCAACGCACGGCCAGCGCTATCCTCCTGGTCGGGTGGCGCAAGGAAGGTCAGGGTCAGATAATATCGGCTCTCGAAATGCTGACCCGACGCTTCGAACGCGCCGCGGCGTTCCTCGTCGACCAGCCATGAGGCGGCGTCCGGAAAAGCGCTTCGCGGATAATTGGGCGCGTCGCGGCGCTCGGCCTCGACATGCAACGCCCAGCCCGACCCGAAGCGCTTGAGGACATTGTTGGCGCGGGCGCAGGCGGCGACCAGCTCGGCTTCGGTAGCGCTTTCCAGATCGGGACCGCGAAAGCGCGCCGTGCGCTGGAAGCTGCCATCCTTGTTGAGCACGATCCCCGGCGCGACCAACGCGGCCCATGGCAGATGGTCGGCCAAGCGGTCGGCGCGGCTGCGATATTCGCGAAGGGCTAGCATGTGAGATGGCCCTTCTGGCGAAGATGACGCGCAAGCACCGGTGCGAAGTCGGGGTCGCGGCGGCTGGCGAGCAGGGCCAGACTATGGCCGATCGCCCACAATAAGAGACCGGCGATCCATTGCTGGAGACCGAGCCCCAATGCGGCGGCGACCGTCCCGTTGAGAATGGCGATCGCGCGAGGCGCGCCGCCGAGCAGGATCGGCTCCGCCAGCGAGCGATGAAGCGGGGCTTCATAGCCTTCAAGATGGGCTTGCCGGGGCATCAGATCAGCGCCCCGCCGCCGAAGCTGAAGAAGCTTAGGAAGAAGCTCGAGGCGGCAAAGGCGATCGACAGGCCGAACACGATCTGGATCAGGCGCCGAAAGCCGCCGGCGGTCTCGCCAAAGGCAAGCGTCAGCCCGGTGACGATGATGATGATCACCGCGACGATCTTGGCGACCGGTCCCTGGACCGATTCCAGCACTTTCTGGAGCGGTTCTTCCCACGGCATTCCCGAGCCGGCGGCCTGGGCGGTGGCGGCAATGCCGATCAGAAGCGCGAGGGCGGTCAAGGCGCGGACGGCAGGCCGTCGATGATATGGTTTGATGGCGATCATGGTCATTCTCCTGTGCAAGGCGTGGGGTGAAGGTCGAGCGCGACGATCTCATAGCCGCCATGCGAATCGAGCCCGGCGACGCGGGCGATGGTCTCGACCCGCCGACCAAGCCCGCGTCCGGCGATGAAGACGATGATGTCGATCGCCTCGGCGATCAGCTGGCGCGGGACGGTAACGACCGATTCCTGGACGAGCTGCTCCAGACGATAGAGCGCGGAAAGCGCCGAATTTGCATGGACTGTGGCAATCCCGCCCGGGTGGCCGGTATTCCAGGCTTTCAGCATGTCGAGCGCCTCGCGGCCGCGAACCTCGCCGATGATGATCCGGTCGGGCCTCAGCCGCAGGGTCGAGCGCACCAGGTCGGCCATGGTGACGGCACCGGTACGGGTCCGAAGCGCGACCACGTCGCGCGCCGCGCACTGCAGTTCGCGCGTGTCCTCGATGATGATCACCCGCTCCTCGCGGTGCGCCATTTCGGCGAGCAGGGCATTGGCAAGCGTGGTCTTGCCCGAACTGGTGCCGCCGACCACCAGGATGTTGCGCCGCTCGATCACCGCCAGGCTGAGGGCGCGCGCCGCCTCGGGGGTCATGATGCCGTCGGCGACATAGTCGATGAGCGTGTAGATGCGGCTCGCCGGTTTGCGGATCGAGAAACAGGGTGACCGGCTGACCGGGGGCAGAATTCCCTCGAAGCGTTCGCCGGCACCCTCGCCGTGCGGCGGCAACTCGGCCGAGACGATCGGCGCGCCGGCGTGCGCCTCGCCCCGGGCATGGCTTGCGACCAGTCGGATGATGCGTTCGATCTGGGCGGGATCGAGCGATGCGCCGGTTTCGACGATGCCTTCCCCAAGTCGATCGAGCCAAAGCCGACCATCCGGATTGACCATGATCTCGACCACCGGCGGGTCGGCAAGCGCCGCGGCGATGTCCGTGCCCATGGCGGTGGACAGCATCGCCCGGCGCCGTTCGGCTGCGGCTGCGCTCATGGCTGGAGCTCGCCGGGAACGGGCGCGGATTCCACCAACCCGCCGAATGTCCTTCGGCCGCTCGCCATCGCTTCGCCGACCCGGTCGACGAATGCCGTGAAGCGGTCGCGCCCGACCGCCCGCCCGGCCACGTCATTGTCGGCGAGCGGCGGGTTGATGGTCAGTTCGTAGCGGATGAACAGGGCCAGCGTTTCGAGCAGGACATGCCCGTCGCGCTCGATCCGGCCGAGCGCCAGGGTCAGCCGGTCCAGTCGCCGCCCGAACAGATCCTCGAGCTCGCCCGCCGCGCGCCGATTGAGGGCCGTCGCCAGCGCTTCGGCGAGAATGGCCGACTTGGACGATCCCGGCCGTGCGGCAAGCGTCTCGAGCCGGTCGCTTAGCTCCGCGGGCAAGAACAATTGGTGCCGGACCTTGTCGCTGCGCATTGCCACACCCCCTAGAAACTTGGCAGCGGATCACGGTCCGCGCCTTCGTTCATGGCGCGGGCACCGACCACCGGTGCCGGCCCGCGGGCGGCGGCAATCGCGCGCGCGTCGGTGACGGGGTCCGCATCATCGTCGAACCCGAGGAGGTCGGGCATGACCGGTTCGGCTCGCTGCAATTCCTGCTCGAACAGACCGGGCTGCCGTTGCTGCTGGAGGCCGCCGTCATCTTCCCCATCGTTCCCGCCGCCGGGGCAAGGCTGGCTATGGGTAAGACAGACGCGTCCCGCCCAGTCATCGCCGCGCGCGGGCGGACAGTCGCCAAAGCCGTCCTCGGCAAGCGGCGGCGGCGCTGCAAGTCGCCGGCAGAAGTTGCGGTCCTCGAAATGGCGAAGCTTCTGCGCCCGGATCGGCGCCATGCCCGAGACCAGCACCAGTTCGTCGGTGGCAGGCAATTGCATGACTTCGCCTGGAGTCAGCAGCGGGCGAGCGGTTTCCTGGCGGCTGACCATGACGTGGGCAAGCCACGGGGACAGCCGATGCCCGGCATAGTTGCGCATCGCGCGCTGCTCGGTAGCGGTGCCGAGCGCGTCGGAAATGCGCCGTCCGGTGCGTTCGTCATTGGTGGCGAAGGCGACCCGCACATGGCAATTGTCGAGGATCGCATTATGCTCGCCATAGGCCTTTTCGATCTGGTTGAGGCTTTGCGCGATGAGAAAGGCGCGAACGCCGTAGCCGGCCATGAACGCCAGCGCGGTCTCGAAGAAGTCCAGCCGCCCAAGCGCCGGGAATTCGTCGAGCATGAGCAGCAATTGATGCTTGCGCGGCGCCGTGCCCCCGTCGTCCAGCCGTTCGGTCAGGCGACGTCCGATCTGGTTGAGCACGAGCCGCACCAAGGGCTTGGTGCGGCTGATGTCGGATGGCGGGATGACCAAATAGAGCGATACCGGCCGGCCGGCCTCGACCAGATCGGCGATGCGCCAGTCGCAGGCCGAGGTTACCGCCGCGACCGTCGGGTCGCGGTACAGGCCGAGGAAGGACATGGCGGTCGACAGGACGCCGGACCGCTCATTCTCGCTCTTGTTGAGCAGTTCGCGTGCCGCTGACGCGACCACGGGATGGATCAGGGGAGCGTCCGGGGTGCCAAGATGGTTGGTCGCCATCATCTGCCGGAGCGTAGCTGCGAAACTGCGCCGCGGATCGGACAGGAAGGTCGCGACCCGCGCCAAGGTCTTTTCCTCCTCCGTATAGAGTATGTGAAGGATCGCTCCGACCAGAAGAGAATGCGAGGTCTTCTCCCAGTGGCTGCGGCGTTCCAGCGCGCCTTCCGGATCGACCAGGACGTCGGCGATATTCTGGACGTCGCGGACTTCGTTCGCGCCGCGGCGAACTTCGAGCAGGGGATTGTAGCGGGCCGAGCGCGGATCGGTCGGATTGAACAGGAGACAGTGCGAGAAACGCGATCTCCAGCCCGCCGTCAGGGTCCAGTTTTCGCCCTTGATGTCATGGATGACGGCCGAGCCGGTCCAGCCGAGCAGGGTCGGGACGACCAGTCCGACACCCTTGCCGCTGCGCGTTGGCGCGAAGGCCATGACATGTTCGGGGCCGTCGTGACGAAGATAGCGACCCTGCAATTGCCCGAGGAAAATTCCGGCCTCGCCGAACAGCCCGGCCCGCTCGATCTCCGCTGTCGTGGCCCATCGCGCGGACCCGTAGGTGGTGACATGGCGCGATTGCCGCGCCCGCCACAGCGATCCGAAGATGGCGGCTCCGCAGCCGAGAAAGCCGCTTGCGGCGGCAAGGGTCCCGGCCTTGTCGAACACAGCCGGCGCATAGGCTTCGTAATGATACCACCATGCGAATAGCGACCACGGACGGTAGACCGGTGTCGATCCGATCGAAAACCAAATCGGGCCGAGCCGTGGCTGGAAGCCAAGCATCGAGGCTGCCCATTGGGTCGCGACCCAGACCCCGACCAACATGATTCCCAACACCAGGAGAATCTGTCCTATCAAGAGTTTGGTAGGGGTCATCGGGGCTCCGGCGGATCGGGGAATTTCGATCTCCGGCAAGTCGCATCGATCGCCCGCAACCGGGAGTGATTGCTCGACGCACCGGGCGGCACATCGACGAATCTGGTCGCCGAAAGCCCCCACGGAGCCCATGAAAACGGAAGGCCGGGCCGAGTATGGATGAGGCGGAGGGATTATCGCGCGGCATCGCCGGCAAAAGGCGACTTGGCATCATCCGATGTTTCGGCAACGGCGGATCGCGCCGACCAATTCAAACCGCTGCCGGCATGATTGACCCAAGTACATTAGTCGATCATCGTCATGGCCGGGCTGTGATGGGCGGGGCGATGAAACTCTATCGGATCAACAAGGTTTCCAAACCTGGCGGTGCGGTCCTCAAGAAGACGGACGTACTCGCGGCATCGGACAAGGAGGCCATCGCAAGGGCGGACGACAGCAGCGACTGTCCGGTGTGCGAAGTCCTCAAGGATGGCCGGATGATCGGAACCATCGAATAGGATTTGCCCTCGTTTTCTGGCGAGTCGGCCAGCGTCAGCCTTTCCCTCGCGGAACTTTCCGATTCTTAGCAAGGAAGGCGACGATGATGATCAGGAAGGCACAAAGTCGGAAAAGATAAAGATAGGTTCTTTCTTCCGCGGCGATCGTGGCCAGCGACAGGAGGGCCTGATTGATTCCGAGCAACAGAAAGGCTGCGGCGAAGGCGAGGAACAGCCTGTCCCGGGTACGCGTCCAGAATTTCAGAAATAATAAGGCGGCGACGGCGAAGCCCATGGAAATCGCGCCACCCAGGAACTGATCGAGCATCATTCGCTATCCTCGGCCCAGAGGAAACCAAACAGGAGAACAGACACCGCTGCGAGCGAAAGCCACAAGCGCGCCGGTCTCAAATTCACCTCGGGGAGCACCAGCATATCGAAAATGACAAGCAGATTCGACCCCGCGAGCAAGGCAAAGCAGACCGCGCTCCACAGCAGCATGGTCAGCCTGGTCTGCCAGTAGCTCCGCCCGAGCAGGATGGCGCACACCAGGCTCGTGAGAAAACATAATGAGAATACCAGCGTCGGAAAAAGCGCCGACATCATCAATCCTTCCATAATCTGAAAGCATCGGAAAAAGCGGTCGCGCCGGGCAAGGACTGCGCCACGATCAGCCGGCGAACCTTGTCGGGACTGATGCGGTAGAGGTCGATCGCAGCTTCGAGCAAGCCGTGAGTGTCGGGATCGAATTCGCGCAAGCGAACCAGGTCACCGTCGGCAATCACCATTCCCGCCGCCGAAAGCGATTCCACGCTTTGCGCAACAACCGATTCGCTCGCTCGAAGCTGCTCGATAAGTCCGGCCGTGGTTAGGGCCCGGTCGGGTGTCGCAAGCAGGACGCGAAGGAGATCGATTGCCCAAACGGAACGAAACGTACTGACGATGAATGATTTGACGGCGGTTTCGCTGGGCATGCTCGCAGGGGGCGTTAGGTCGTTGCAGTGCGCCTTTTGGGAAAGTTGACGGCCGGGTGCAACCCCGCTGTTGCGGATAGAACAGCAGCGCGGAGAATTTTGCCGGGGCCGGGAACCGAATCGATTCCGGCGTATTTGCCCACAGGGGAGGATTCCAGTCACCGATTCACCCCGCTCGGGTGAGAGGTGTGCATGAACAAAGAAGCTTCCCGCGCAGAGTTCGGCGTTTCGCGCCGTCAACTCGTCACGGCGTTGCGACGGTTGAGGCGTGGTGATTTCACGGTAAGGTTGCCCGAGGATGGCACCGACGAGGATGGCGAGATCGCGGCGCTGTTCAACGAGGTGGTGAGTCTCAACCAGGAGATCACGGCCGAATTCGAACGCCTGTCGCACGTCGTCGGCAAGGAAGGGAAAATCGGTCAGCGGGCCAAGATCCGCGGCGCCACGGGGGGCTGGGACACCAAGCTTCGGGCGGTCAATGAACTGATCGACGACATGGTCCAGCCTATCACCGAAGTCGCCCGGGTCATCGGTTCGGTAGCCAAGGGCGATCTGTCCCAGTCGATGACCGTAGAGATCGAAGGACGGGCCCTGCGCGGCGAATTCCTCCGGATCGGCAAGGTCGTCAACACGATGGTCGAGCAACTCGGATCGTTCGCGTCCGAAGTGACCCGCGTGGCGCGCGAGGTCGGCACCGAGGGCAAGCTTGGCGGACAGGCCCGGGTGCGCGGCGTCGCGGGCACCTGGAAGGATCTTACCGACAACGTCAATCTGATGGCCGCGAACCTTACCGGCCAGGTGCGCAATATCGCGGAAGTCACCACCGCCGTCGCCTCGGGCGACCTGTCGAAGAAGATCACGGTCGACGTGAGGGGCGAGATTCTCGAACTCAAGAATACCATCAACACCATGGTCGACCAGCTCAACTCCTTTGCCTCGGAAGTTACTCGGGTAGCCAAGGAAGTGGGAACCGAGGGTAAGCTTGGCGGCCAGGCGCGGGTCGAAGGCGTCGCCGGAACCTGGCGCGGACTGACCGAGAATGTGAACTCGATGGCCGCCAACCTGACCGGCCAGGTCCGTAATATCGCCGAGGTGACGACGGCGGTGGCATCGGGCGATCTGTCGAAAAAGATCACGGTCGACGTGAAGGGCGAGATCCTCGAACTGAAAAATACCATCAACACCATGGTCGACCAGCTCAACGGTTTCGCCTCGGAAGTGACCCGCGTGGCGCGCGAGGTGGGCACCGAGGGAAAGCTTGGCGGACAGGCACAGGTCCCGGGCGTTGCCGGCACGTGGAAGGATCTGACCGACAACGTCAACCTGATGGCCGACAATCTGACCGGCCAGGTGCGCAATATCGCGGAAGTGACCACTGCGGTCGCCTCGGGCGACCTGTCGAAGAAAATCACCGTCGAGGTCAAGGGCGAGATCCTCGAACTGAAGAACACCGTCAACGTCATGGTCGACCAGCTCAACGGGTTCGCCTCGGAAGTGACCCGCGTGGCGCGCGAGGTAGGTACCGAAGGACGGCTCGGCGGCCAGGCAAAGGTGGAGGGCGTGGGCGGCACCTGGGCCGATCTGACCGACAACGTCAATCTCATGGCCGCCAATCTGACCGGACAGGTACGCAACATCGCCGAAGTCACCACGGCCGTGGCGAGGGGCGACCTGTCGAAGAAAATCACGGTCGAGGTGAAAGGCGAGATCCTCGAATTGAAAGACACCATCAATACGATGGTCGACCAGCTCAATTCGTTCGCGTCGGAAGTGACCCGCGTGGCACGCGAAGTCGGCACCGAGGGACGGCTCGGCGGCCAGGCCCAGGTCGAAGGTGTCGGCGGGACGTGGAAGGATTTGACCGACAACGTCAACGCCATGGCCGGCAACCTCACCGGCCAGGTACGCAATATCGCCGAAGTGACCACAGCCGTGGCGCGCGGCGATCTGTCGAAGAAGATCACCGTCGATGTGAAAGGCGAAATTCTCGAGCTCAAGGATACCATCAACACGATGGTCGACCAGCTCAATTCCTTTGCGTCGGAAGTCACCCGGGTGGCGCGCGAAGTCGGCACTGAGGGACGGCTCGGCGGTCAGGCCCAGGTCGAGGGCGTCGGCGGGACGTGGAAGGATCTCACCGAGAACGTCAACGCAATGGCCGCCAATTTGACCGGCCAGGTGCGCAATATCGCCGAGGTGACCACCGCGGTGGCACTGGGCGATCTGTCGAAGAAGATCACGGTCGACGTGAAGGGCGAGATCCTCGAACTGAAAAATACCATCAACACCATGGTCGACCAACTCAACGGCTTCGCATCGGAGGTGACGCGCGTCGCCCGCGAGGTCGGAACCGAGGGCAAGCTGGGCGGCCAGGCACAGGTGCGAGGCGTCGCTGGAACCTGGAAGGATCTGACCGACAACGTCAATCTGATGGCCGACAATCTGACCGGCCAGGTGCGCAACATCGCCGACGTAACCACTGCGGTCGCCCGCGGCGATCTGTCGAAGAAGATCACGGTCGACGTGAAGGGCGAGATCCTCGAACTGAAAAATACCATCAACACCATGGTCGACCAGCTCAACGGCTTCGCCTCGGAAGTGACTCGCGTCGCCCGCGAGGTCGGGACCGAGGGCAAGCTGGGCGGGCAGGCGCATGTGCCCGGCGTCGCCGGCACGTGGAAGGATCTGACCGACAACGTCAACTTCATGGCGACCAACCTGACCAACCAGGTGCGCGGCATCGCCGACGTCGTGACCGCGGTCGCGCAGGGCAATCTCAAGCGCAAGCTGACGTTCGATGCCAAGGGCGAGATTGCAGCGCTTGCGGAAACCATCAACGGCATGATCGAGACGCTGTCGACGTTCGGCGACCAGGTGACCAACATGGCCCGCGAAGTCGGGGTCGAAGGGCGCCTTGGTGGCCAGGCCCGTGTGCCCGGCGCCGCCGGCCTGTGGCGCGACCTCACCGACAACGTCAACCAGCTGGCGGCGAACCTGACCAATCAGGTGCGATCGATCGCCGAAGTCGCGACCGCCGTGACCAAGGGCGATCTCAGCCGGTCGATCGCGGTCGAGGCATCGGGCGAGATGGCTGCGCTGAAGGACAATATCAACGAGATGATCCTCAACCTGAAGGATCAGACCCTCAAGAATGCCGAGCAGGACTGGCTCAAGACCAACCTCGCCCGGTTCAGCCGGATGCTTCAGGGCGAGCGCGACCTCGCCACGATTTCCAGCCTCGTCATGTCGGAACTCGCGCCGCTGGTGAACGCGCAATATGGCGTGTTCTACGTCGCCAATCAGGACGACGAGGGCACCAAGCTGGATCTCGTCGCCAGCTATGGCGCCGAAAACCGGGATGATTTGCGCGCCCGGTTCAGGCTCCGCGAGGGTCTCATCGGGCAGGCGGCGGCGGACAAAAGGCCGATGCGGCTCGCCCAGGTGCCCGGCGATTTCATCAAGATCGGCTCCGGTCTCGGAAGTGCATCCCCCGCCAACATCAATATCCTGCCGGCTTTGTTCGAGGACGAGGTCAAGGCCGTCATCGAACTCGCCTCGTTCGAGGAGTTCAACGAGACCCATCACAGCTTTCTCAACCAGTTGATGGAAACCGTCGGCATCGTGCTGAACACGATTGCCGCGACGATGCGGACCGAGGAGCTGCTCAAGGAATCGCAGCTGCTGACCCAGGCGCTCCAGGCCCGTCAGACCGAGCTCAACACCAAGCATGAGGAACTGCACGCCACCAACGAGGAACTTCAGGAGAAGGCCCAGCTGCTCGAGAATGAGAAACGCCAGGTCGAGGCCAAGAATTTCGAGATCGACATGGCGCGCCGCGCGGTCGAGGAAAAAGCCGAACAGCTGGCGCTGACCTCAAAGTATAAATCCGAATTCCTCGCCAATATGAGTCATGAATTGCGCACCCCGCTCAATTCGCTGCTCATCCTGTCGAAACTGCTCGGCGACAATCAGCAGGGCAATCTCAACGACAAGCAGATGGAATTCGCGCGCACGATCCATGCCGCCGGCACCGACCTTTTGAGTCTGATCAACGACATTCTCGACCTCTCGAAAATCGAGTCGGGAACCGTTTCGATCGATATTGGCGACATGCCGATGGCCGGCTTGCGGCAGCATATCGAGCGCACGTTCAGCCAGGTCGCGTCGGAAAAGGGTCTGGCGTTCGACGTCGACTTTTCACCCGACCTGCCGACTTCGATCAGGACCGACGAAAAGCGCCTCCAGCAGATCGTACTCAACCTGCTCTCCAACGCGCTCAAGTTCACCGCCCAGGGCGGCGTCACCGTCATGGTCCGTCCCGTCACCGAGGGATGGAGCCCGACCCATCCGGTGCTGCGCGATTCCGAAACGGCGGTGGAGATTGCGGTCACCGATACCGGCATCGGCATATCGCCCGACAAGCAGAAACTGATTTTCGAGGCTTTCCAGCAGGCCGACGGGACCACCAGCCGCAAATATGGCGGGACCGGCCTTGGCCTGTCGATCAGCCGCGAGATCGCCCGCCTGCTCGGCGGCGAACTCCAGGTCATTTCGGCGCCCGGCAAAGGGTCGACCTTCACCCTGTACGTCCCGCTTGCGCCCGGCGCGCAGGCGCTTCCCGACCTGACCGCAATTGGCGGCGATGCGGATGAGCCCGTCCCCTCCCTCACCTACGCGCCTGCGGACGACCGGGCCGAGCTTGGCGGCGACCCCTTCATCCTGATCGTCGAGGATGATCCGACCTTCGCCACCATTCTTCTCGAACTCGCCCATGCAGCGGGACTCAAGGGCGTGATCTCCTCGGCGGGTTCGGGCACGGTGGCGATGGTCCGCAAGATGCGGCCAACGGCAATCACGCTCGATCTCGGTCTGTCGGACATTGACGGGTTCGTTCTCCTCGACCTTCTTCGCCACGATCCCGAGACGGCCGACATCCCGGTTCATGTCATCTCTGGCGCGGAAGAGGCCAGCCACGCACTGACGATCGGTGCCACCGGCGTGATCGAGAAACCGGCGACCAACGATTGCCTGACCAAGCTGTTTCGCGAGATCAGAACCTCGACCCCTTCCAAGAGCCGCCGGAAAAAACCGGCCAGGCGCGGAGTGGCGGCGGAACGGAGGAGCCCGATCGTCGAACTTGCCGGAAGCCGGATCCTCATCATCGACGACGATATCCGCAACATCTACTCCCTCACCAGCGTGCTCGAGGCCCATGACGTCAAGGTGCTGCATGCCGAGAGCGGGGCCGGTGGCATCGAAATCCTCGAGACCGCGCCCGATGTCGATATCGCCCTCGTCGATATCATGATGCCCGAGATGGACGGCTATGAGACGATGCGACGGATAAGATCGAACCCCCGGATCGCCTCGGTCCCGCTGGTCGCCGTAACCGCCAAGGCGATGAAGGGCGATCGCCAGAAATGCCTGGATGCCGGGGCGTCGGACTATATTTCCAAGCCGGTCGACCTGGATCTCCTCCTCGCCCTGATGCGCGTGTGGATCGGTCGCGTGCGCGCGGCGAGAGTCTCGGGTCCCGCCGGTAAATCGACCAAGGCCGCCTGATGCCCGGACGATCGGTGGCGAAGACCGCAAAGACACGCGATTCGAAGAAATTCCCGGCTCGGATCCTGTTGGTCGACGACGATGAGCGCAACCTGCTTGCCATGTCCGAAGTGCTCGGCGGGCTGGCCGAGGTCGTCACGGCGACCTCGGGCCGCGAGGCGCTCCGTCACCTCCTGGAAGGAGAGTTTGCGGTCATCCTGCTCGACGTCTTCATGCCGGGCATGGACGGCTATGAAACCGCCCAGCTGGTGCGCGATCGTCAGCAGACTGCCCGAATCCCGATCATCTTCCTGTCGGCCGTCAACAAGGAGACCGAACATCTCATGCGCGGCTATGCGATGGGCGCCGTCGACTATGTCTTCAAGCCGGTCGACGCCATCATCCTGCAGTCCAAGGTCAAGGTGTTCGTCAATCTCTACGACATGCGCCTCGAAGTCGAGGAAAAGCGTCGCCGCGAACGGTCCCTGCTCGATGCCAATCTCCAGGCCCAGTCGGAAAAGATCATCGTCGAACGCGAGCTTCGTTTGGCGGAGGAGCGGCAGGCCGCAATCATCGAGTCGCTGCCCATCGTCCTCTATCTCGAACCGCTCGAACAGACGTCAAGGCGGCCATCGTTCGTCAGCGCGAACCTCACCCGGGTCACGGGCTATGACCGGAGCGACGTCGATTCGGCCGACGATTTCTGGGAAAGCCGGGTTCATCCCGACGATCGCGAGCGGATTCGCTCCGCCCTCGACCGGCGGATGGACGACGAGGGCTGGTCGATCCAATATCGCTGGCGCCATGCCGACGGCCATTATCTCCATCTCCAGGACCAGGCGGTAATGCTTCGGGCACGCGACGGCGAGCCGGTCGAATTCGCTGGATCCTTTTTTGACATCACCGATCGCCGCGCGCTGGAAAGCCAGCTGCTCCAGGCGCAGAAAATGGATGCGATCGGGCAGCTCACTGGCGGAATCGCCCACGACTTCAACAATTTGCTCGCCTCGATGCTCGGTGGGCTGCACCTCCTCCAGAATCGCCTCGAGCTTGGCGAACGCGACCGTTTGATCGTCGACCAGATGCGCCACGCCGGCGAGCAGGGCGCCGAACTGGTCCGGCGGATGATGGCGTTCGCCAGGCGCCAGGACCTGTCGCCGTCCAGTGTCGATCCGCGCCGGCTGTGCGAATCGGTGAACGGCCTCGTCGCACCGACGCTCGGCGGGCGGGTCAAGGTCAGCTGGGACTGTTCCGACATGCCCCTTTTCCTGTTCGTCGACCGGTCGCAGATTGAGCTCGCGCTGGTCAATCTGATCATCAATGCGCGCGACGCGATGCCGGGCGGCGGAACCGTCAAAGTCTCGATCGACAGCGTGGACGCGGACGTAGGCAGTATCCCCTTGATCAGGGTCCGGGTCAGCGACGAGGGCGATGGCATAGCGCCATCGATCCTCGACAAGGTGACCGAACCATTCTTCACGACCAAGGAGCCGGGCAAGGGAACCGGGCTTGGACTGTCGATGGTCGCAGGCTTTGTCGAACAGTCAGGCGGCACGTTCGCCATCCAAAGCGAGGCCGGCTCGGGTACCATTATCGATCTGGTGTTTCCCTCCACTTCCGCCAGGCCATCGACAACCCCCGCCGCGACAGGGTCTCCTCCGTCCATCGACCAGATGAATATCCTGCTGGTGGATGATGACGACGCCGTCAGAACGGTGCTTGGCGAACAACTCGCCGACCTGGGCGCGAACGTTCGGTTGGCGTCGAGCGGCGAGGAGGCCTTGCGCCTTCTCGAAACCGGATCGAACGACCTGGACGTCATCCTGTCGGACTTCGCAATGCCGGGACTGAATGGGGTCGAGACGATTGCCGCCGTCCGGTCGAAACGTCCGGACATCGGCTGCGTCCTCATGACAGGCTATGCCGACGACGATGCCCTGGCCGGACCCGACAGCCAGTTGGCGGTTGTCCGCAAGCCGATCGCGCTCGATGAATTGCTGCATATTCTGTCGCGACAGTCCGCCCGCCTGCAAAACGCTAGCTGAGCCCTCCCGGTCCGGCGACGATCCTGCTCAGGAAATGGACGGCCCGCTCCTCGATGGCCCCAGCGTCCAGTTGGTCCGGTCGCCGCGAAGGATGCCGGAGACCGTCTTGCCGACATGACGGTCGAGGACCGATCGCCAGGGCACGAGCGTGAAATCCCGCGAGCGTTCGATCAATGCATGACGTCCGCTGACCATCTCGATCGGACCGCGCAAGGTTCCGTCGATCCGATTGCCAGGCTGCGATTCCACGAAGTCGAGACCGAGCTGACTCGAAAGCGGGCCAGCGACCCGAACAAGCTCGCGCCGACGCAAGGTGTCGATGAAACCGGCGCGACAGCGCACCGTTCCATGAATAACGTCGGCCAGACCTTGGGCGACCAGCCATTGTCCGCGCGCCGCTTGGGCCGTCCGGACCTCGCGCCCAAATCCGGCATCCCGAAGCGGTTGACGCGTCTCGGCAACCAATTCCCGGTCGAGCCAGGTCGCCGCGTCCGCGCAGGCCAATTGCGCAAGCGGCACCGGCGACAGGGTCTCGATCGAGACCGGTCGATCGCGCCGCTGACGGGCTTCGAACTCCTCGACCCGCTCGAGATGATCGGGCTCGATTACCCAGCTCCCGTCGGGCGCGCGATCGACACTGCGCATGGTTTGGCGGATCGCTTCCAGTCGCCGGACATGCGTTCCGGCAAAGGCTTCGCTTGCCTGCGGTTCGAACCGTAGATGCGCTTCGATCGAATAAGATCCATCATTTGCCGAAGCGATCTCGGCAATCGTCCGGTCGACCTGCCTTGGCCCGCTCGGTCGTGGTGCCACCCGGACGATCGCGCCCTCGGGCAGCGGCTCGACCGCCTCGCCTTTGCCGATGTCCAGATAATGGGTCCGGCCATCGACCCCGTCGACGATCAGATAGTGACGATCGTGAAGTTCATCGGCCAGACCGCGATGCACGACCCTGCCGACCAGGCCTGAAATTTCACCCGGTTGGTGGATGACGCGATCGGCCGGAGGCCGGTCGATCCCCCGGGCAGTGAGCGCACGCTGCAGGGTTCGAACGATATCGCCCCGCTCGCCCATGCCGCGCAAGGTGGCCTCGAGTCCGTCCGCGAGCCTCCAACGACCGCTGCCCAGGTCTTGCGCAAGGCCGAGCCTTTCCAATTTCTGCAGGCGCCCGGCACGCAGCGCGCTGTTGAAGGGATCGGGAGCACCGGCTGCGACGATGCGCAGCCGGTCAGCGTCACGGATCAGTTGCCGGTCGGTCGAGGTCAATCGCTCTTCGCCAAGGTCGTGGCGCAAGCGGCTCTCGATCTCGAGGTCGGTTCGAGGGCCCAGGTCAAGCGTTGCGATCTGGCACGCGCGTTCCCGCAGTCCGTGCGCGATATAGTCCCGGGCAATGACGAGATTCCGGCCGCGGTCGTCCTTGCCCCGAAGAATGACATGAGTATGCGGATGGCCGGTGTTGAAGTGATCGACCGCGACCCAGTCCAGCCTGGTTGCGAGATCTTCCTCCATCTGCGTCATCAGCCGGCGCACGAACGGTCGGAGCTCAGTAAACTGATCGCCATCCTCGGGCGCGACGATGAAGCGGAACTGGTGACGATCCTCGTTGCAGTTTTCCAGAAACGCTTTCCCATCGGCGACGTCGTCATTGCTCGAGTAAAGCCGGCCTGGCTCGCCCTCGCGCGTCACGCCGTCGCGCTGGATGTAGCGCAAATGGGCTAAGGCAGCGCCGCGCCCCTTCCCCGACAGTCTTACCAGTCGGGTCTTCACCACCACGCGGCGCGAGCGCGTCGTCGAATGCCCGTCTCGCCGCAACAATCGGCCGGACCCGGAGCCACGCCCGATCCGGCTGCCGTCAAAGCGGCTAGATCGGATCGCAGCCCGCCCGCCAGCTTTGCGAGCGGCGGCAACGACTATCCCCAGATAGCGCTTGCTTCCCTTGGCCCGGCTCGCTTTCGTCCGGCCCAGTTTGGGTTCGAAATTCTCATCGATGATTGACAGGAACGCTGACCTTGCGAGCTTGAGAAGTAAAAATTGGATCCTGGCACAAGATCGCTTGAAGGCCACCTACGCATGAAGCGAACTCCAACGCAGGCAAGCGACGATCCAGTTTCCGGCTCCAGCAGCGCCCTCGATTGCAGCACATGATTGCCACCGGGGCAGCAATGTTCGAGCCCATTCTCCATTCTCCAGCACCCCGCATTTCGGTAAGGAGCAAATGTTTCGTGTGGAGCCGCTCCGACCCGCCCATAAGCGGACATTCCGCCACCGGCCACAACTGGTCGTTTCGAAAGACTCGTGAAAATTTTTGCTCCCGATCGCAAACAGGACCTTTGCTAAGCAGCAGGTCAGGCCTGAGAGCAGCCAGTCCGCTTTCGGCAACGACTGGCCGTTCGAGTGAGGAACTTGAGAAGCAGCATTCTGATGAAGCCTTGATAAATCGTGGCATGGCGGAACGGGACGCCGCAAACCTTCAAGCTAATCGCGGTGACCGATCGGGCAAATTGGTCTTGGTTTGCTGGAAGGATCAACGTCTGGCGCTTGGTCTCTATTCAACTGGGATGCCGGATCATGCTTTTTGATCGACGTGCTTTTTCACTCTTACTCGGCGGCGTGATTGGGCTGCTCGCGAGCGGCGCAGCCGGTCAAGCGGCCATTATGGATTTGGAAAATCCATATTAATATGCCAAATTCTAACAGGTTTTGACCGTCATGGGCTTGGTGGTTGCGTAATAGGGGCATAACGAAATGGCTAATCTGGTTGCGTTCGCACAATTTGACATCGAGAATCTGGATCTTCATTTTTACTGGGCCTTCACGATCGACAGCGCGCTCGAAAAGAATGCCAATCTAACCATCAACGATACGACCTACCCGGATCTCTTCTGGGTAGAGGCCTACGACGGGTTCGACGATCTCGAACTGGATTTCCTTGGCAGCGGCTTCACCCAGGACGGTCTCGGCAATATCACCGGTGGAACCGTCAATTTTATCGCCGAATATGATATCTTCGCTGATGAATACTTTTGGTACGGCGAGGGAATTTCGGTCAGCGCGGTCGACATTTACAATGCGGCCCAGACGCCCTCGAACGCCGATGAACTAGCACTCATCGTGACTGCATTTTCCGGCAACGATACGCTCACGCTATCCGCTTTTGCCGACCGCATGAGCGGCTATGCGGGCAACGACATGCTGACCGGGGGACTTGGCGCGGATATATTGAGCGGCGGGACGGGCGACGACACCTTCATCGACACCGAAGCCGGCCTCAACGGCGACACGATCACCGATTTCGTAACCGGGGACCGGATTGTGATCACTGACGCGACCCTTGCCGGCTTCACATTCAGTCTCAGTGGGTCGACCCTGACCTTTACCGGCGGGTCGCTGACACTGACCGGCGGCGTATCGGGCACGCTGGTCGCCAGCGCTGCGTCGGGCGGCGGCGTGCAATTGACTATTCAGGCCGTCGTGACCCCGCCCGCCGACGTCCGCAACGACTTCAACGGCGACGGGCGCAGCGACATCTTGTGGCGCAATGTCGATGGGCAGATGTCGAACTGGCTTGGCCAGGCCAATGGCGGGTTCGTGCAGAACAATGCCAATGCCGCCGCCGTGGTTCCGACCACGTGGCTGATCGCCGGCACCGGCGACTTCAATGGCGACGGGCGTGACGACGTCTTGTGGCGCAATGTCGATGGGCAGATGTCGAGCTGGCTGGCCACCGCATCGGGCGGCTTTGTCAACAATGGCGCGGTGTCGGGTGTGTTCGTGCCGCTCGACTGGAGCGTGGTCGCGGTCGGCGACTACAATGGCGACGGTCGCGACGACATCTTGTGGCGCAACACCAATGGCACGCTGACCGACTGGCTCGCCAATGCCAACGGCAGCTTCACCCCCAACGATGCCGCCGCCGCTCAATCGGTACCGACCAGCTGGCACGTTCAGCCGGAAACATCCTGGTTGTAGGGATGGCGGGCTGAAATGGGTCGAAAGCCGAATGATCGCTATGCGCTAATCATGCGTCGAAATCGGGCATTGAAAAATATTTGCCGACAGACCGATGGTCGCCGGTGAAATGTCCTCATGGGCTAATGGATTAGCGAATTGCCAGTCAATTGACATATTGTTGACCCATGTCGTTTAACGTTGAGATCGGGCTGACTAGACGGGAAAATTAAATGCTTGTTGTAGAGATTTTGGCGGCCGTGACTGCGATGACGACCCCGGCAAACATCATCACGTTCAAACACGCTGATGTTCTGGTTGTTGATGCCGCCAACGAGCCATTGTTTCGAAGCTCGCGCGACTATTTGCTGAAGGCGGCAAAAAACCCGGCCGGTCAGGTTGTTCGTTACGACCCGGTCGGCAAGCGCGTCCTGGTCAGCATTGAGGGCCCGGAATATTGGGTTCGCTGCGCGGAGCTGGCACCGATGGCCGCCAGCTGCCCCGCCATTCTACCGAAACCCGCGACTCGATCGGTCAAAATTCCACGCGCCGGTGTACCCGCGAAAGGCATGGCATCGCGCGGTCTGCCGACCTGTCCGGGTGACCCGCGATGCCCTCAATCAGACTAGGAGAGCGGTCTTAAGAGCGAGTGCTGCTCTGACAGGGAATGCTCACCCATCCAACTTTCTTCAAGTAAGCGGCATCAAACCGTGCGGAATGGCAATCCAGCGTCCGAACGCCATCGCTATGAAAATAGAGCTTGACGGTGACCGCGAGATCGCCGCCATCAAGGAGGCTGGCGGTCTCAGAAAAATTACCGAATTCGATACATTTCCCCTCGGCGCCGCGGCAATTCCATCGCGCTGCGGGAAAGCTGAGCTGGTAGGTACGCGCAGCGCCGCTTGGAATGTCGAGAATCTCGTCCGACCGCTCGACCACAATCAGACCGGGCAGGGTTAGACAACGCAGGCCCAGTTCGCACGGCGGGCTCGCTGCCTTCGATTCGCCCACGAACACCGTCTTGATCGTCCCTTGGTAATCCAAACTGGCGCGGTCGGCGCCGAAGCTAAGCGTGGCATCCTTAAGTACGTCACCATAGCCGTCGGCTACGTTGATCGCGTCGACCCGGATGGCCGCGGCCAATACGGATGACGATCCTTCACCATCGCGATACAGGATGATCTGGCGGGGTTGATCGACCGCAATTTCCGACCCGCGCATCGCATAGTAGAGATTAATCAAGGTGATCCCGAGCGACATCACAAAGGCCGCCAGAGACAATGATTGTTCGAGCTGCAACGTTGGCGCGAAGCGCATGCGGGGACGCTTGGGTTTATCCACTTCGGCCATCGTCCCCTCAAAGGCTGCAAACCTGAGTCAAATCTGCAACAGATTCAGATCAATTAAATACACTGTGTTAAATTTTCGAAAAACCCGCTTTACAAAGGTTTCTCCCGCTGTTGAACTTTCCATGTGGCGCACGATCGCGTCCAAACTGTACAGGGTCCCGGGGGTTTTCATGAAAATTTTTGTAAAGACGTCGATGCTTGCCATTGCTGCGTGCATCGCTGCGCCAGCGCAAGCGGATTTCAGCATCTCGCCGCGCTTCTTCCTCTATTTCGACAACGCTTCCCAGCGTCAGTCTGGTTTCGAAGCAATCGGCGGGCTTGCCGCCGGGCAAGACGCAATCGAGTCAGAAAATCTTTCGGAGGCTTTCGATACGCCGGTGGTGGTCTCGACGGACAACGTTACCTCGGCGAGCATCAACAACCAGGTCGTCTATCCATTGGTAGGCGGCGCGATCACGATGGACCTAGACCGCGAAAAGCGTACGCAGGTTACCTTCTCCGCGCTGTACGGCAGGTCGGACAGCCAGTTTCGCACTCTGCAGAATATCGGCCAGTCGATCTCCGCGCTTGGCTTCACCGCCAACGACATTCTGGCGTTGACGATGGAAGGTCCGGTCAAGACCAAGCGGCTCGATCTCGAACTGACCTTCCAGCACCGGCTCAACGAGCGTTTCGCATTACTTGGCGGGCTGCGTTACGAGCACCTCAAGAGCAAGGGCAAATTCGACGTCGGCTTCACCTCGTCGAACAATGCAAGTAACTTGTTCCAATTGTTGTTCGGGGAGGGCGATATCGAGCTGGGGCTCAACGAGTCGGAAGGCACTTCGTTCGTTACCACCACCGACAATATCTATTCGGTGCGTTTCGGCGGCGCGGCGTTCGCGCCAATCGGCAAGCGCAACATGGTCTATGTCAACGGGCTAATCCATGTCACCCACACTGCCGACGCCAAGGGCAAGACGCGGTTCGTGGTGCCTGAACTCGAATTCGATTCCAGTGACAACATCAAGGTCAAGGGTGAAACGACCCTCGGACCCGATATCGCGGTGGGCTATCAGCATCGCTTTACAGACTCCATCGGCATGGACGTGCGGTATCGCGGAATCTTTTATTTCCCGGTGTCCGGTACCAAGTCGTTCGACGATCCGCGGGTCAACCACGGTCTCAACGTCGGGCTGACCTTTGCTCTCTAGGACCATTCGACTGATTGCACTGGCAATCCTGCTGGTCATCGGCGCGAACCCCGCTCAAGCGGAGGTTCGCGCCCTCATTTTAGCATCGGATTATGGTGCCGCCAGCGACCCGGATTTGCGACTGTCCAATCCGGTGGTCGACGGGCGTGCGGTCGCGGCGTCATTGCGCAAAGCAGGGGTTACCGACCTCCGTCTGGTCGAAGAGGCCAATGCCCAACGCTGGCAGCAGGAGTTTGAATCCTTCGCTCGACGGCTATCACGGGACGACATTGCCTTCGTCTATTATGCCGGGCACGGTTTTCAGGTATCGGGCCAAAATTACTTCGTCACAGCCGACGGCGATACGCTGATTGCGCTCGAAGAGGTGATGAAGCAGCTCACGGCGCGCGCCAAAGGCACGATCATGGTGGTAGACGCATGCCGCGAGAACCCTCTCTCGGCTCAGTCGGACCCATTCACGGTGCTGGGCATCGACCAAAGCACATCGCGAACGATGGCGACCGTGCGGATGGGAGATATCGAGGCCAAGTCGCGTGGACTTGCCCAGCTTGGCGACCTGCGCGGCCTGTCAGCCATCGTCTTGTTCTCGACTGAACCTGGCAATGTCGCACTGGACGGCGATCCGGGCAGCGGCAGCCCGTTCGCTAAATATGCTGCGCGCGAACTCGGCCGGCGGCAATCGCTCGACAGCGCGTTCCGAAGGATCGCTGTCGCGGTCAATCGCGCTACCAAGGGTCAGCAATCTCCATGGCGACAAGGCGACTTGCCATTCGATGTGTTCCTCGCCGGGATGACAGACTTCCCGACTCCTTAGGGTGTACGCCGGTGAGGCGTACACCGCGCAGGTTTCCCTGGTCGGTCCCTCCGCGCTAACGCCCAGCTTTCCGTGTTCTTCAATTTGTACAACGTTAGTCGACCGTCACTATAGACTGGCGTCAGTGGTTCCGTACGCGGCTCCGTCACGAGCGAAAGAACGGCCTTCTCCCCTTGACCGGTTTGCACGACTAGCTGCCCGCCGCGCAGCTTCGCGCGCAACAAATCGGAACCGCAGCGGAAACGCACTTCCGCACCTGTGGACCGGAATAGTTGATTACCCGCAACTCCAGGCTCGACGTGCTTTGCCGAGAGGCAAGTTGCCCCGCTAAGAAGCGCCAACACGCAAAGAATACGCAATTCGGATCCTGACATGCTCTCGTGAGTCACGGTTTTTCAGCGACAACCGGGTTCAAGCACAGATTGCGTGATTGCCGCAATGGGTCGAAAGCCGACCGTCAGCTAAATGACCCTTATGGGTCGAAAGCGGGATGTCCGCTGAGCGAAGGTCACGGGTGCAAAGCGGACATTCAGATCGACGAGCGACGGGCCGATTTCGACCGGGTAAAATGGGGTCGGCACGGCGTCGTTCGAAAGAAGGAACATGAGCAGGACGAGTCGCTCATCCAGATGTGGTTTGCGGGCAATCACTCCGACATTGGTGGCAGCTACCCGGAAAATGAGTCGAGGTTGTCGGACATCGCTCTTCACTGGATGATCGAGCAGGTGACCTCTAAAGATATCTCCCATCAACTGGCGATCGATCGAACGCAGCTCAAGCTCTATCCGTCGGCCGCGGGTCAGCAGCACTGCGAGATCGACGGTTTCGCCAACGCCCATCCCTGGATTGCAAAACGCAAGAATTGGGCGACCGTCGTGAGGGAGGTAAAGCAGGGTGTGACGCTCCACCCCGCGGTAGCGGAGAGGATTGCCCTGCCCGCCGTTCTGCACTGCGGGAGGCTGGCGCCGTACCACCGCCAGCGCTTGCCGACGACACGAGGTTCACAGCCTTCTTCGCGCCGGACGGAGGCCGACCCGAAGGGAATGCGAGCGAATGTGACTGATCCCGCACCACCCCGAAAATCAGCCTCATGCCAAGAGAGAAGGTAAGCCTTGATAGAGTATTGCCGTCCCAGCCAGCGCATAGCCGAGGAGCGCCAGGCCGCCCGACCAGCGAGTGAAGTCATCTGGCGCCGCTCGCATATTGCGCAGCACGAGCATTGAATGCCATCCCGCAATGGCAAGCGCGAGGATGGTTGCCATCAGGACGAGAATCCGGGCAAGCAGCGTCCCCGGCCACAAGCTGGCGATGATCAAGATGGCAAAAAAATGCGCCGTCCACAGGATCAATCCATCGAGCAGGTTACGCCAGAAACGCATCAGCCGCTCGCAGGGAAAAAGCGGAGAAGTATCGCGGTCGCAGTGCCCTGGGCGGCGGTATAGAGCAAAAACAGGCTGACAACGTCGAAGGTCGTATTCCGCGGGCGCGTGACGAGCCCGCTGGCGGTGCGTGCGGCGAGATAGCCGGCCATCAGCACGATGACGGCAATCATCTGCCCCTCCAACGCGAGCATGGCCTGGGCAAACGCGCCTTGAGCCGAGACCTCGGGGTCGAAGCCTTGTGCCTGCCAGGTGAACCAATCGGTGGCGAACGAGGCGATGATGAATGCGCTAGCAAACAGAAGCGCTGCCGTCGGACTCCATTTGCTTGCGCCCTCACGTCCCATCAGGTGGCGGCCGTAGAGGGTCAGCGACGCCCCGGCGGCATAGCCTGCCGCGACCGGAAATGCCCACCAGCGATCGGTCGGGATGGTCCAGAAGCTTGGGTGGATGCCGTAGACGAACAAGTAACTGAACACGGCCATCAGGAAGATCATCCCGGCAACCACCAGCACGCAGATCGTCGCCCACCAGCCATGGGCCCGTGGACCGGTGACGTAGGTCGGGAGCATGATCCCCGCCCCGACATCGACCTCCTTCTGCGGCACCTGGCGGTCGGTGTCCCAAAGCCATCGCAGGATGGATAATGTCGCGAGCGGCAGGCAGGCGATCGACAGGGCATAAGCCTGCACCGTCAGCAGCAGGAAAAAGCCAGCCGTGAACACTGCGCCGAGAAAGGGCCACACCGACGGCCCCACCATCACCTGCAAATATTGCGGCTCCGCGCGGACGGGGCTGGTGATCAGCGTTTCGCGCCGGCCCGTGGCCGAATAGGGCAGCAGATAGCGGCCCTCGGCAACATGCCGAGCCAGTTTGGGATCATCCCATAGCGGTTGGCGACTTTTCACCACGGGAATGCTGCGAGTCGAGTAGAGGCCGGTCGGCAGCCATTCGAGCGTGCCGCCACCGTAAAGGTTGCCGACGTCGTTCTCGGTAGTGAACCGAAAATTGCGCGCGAGATCGATCAGGAACAACAGAATTCCCGCAGCCAGAATGAACGCGCCGACCGTCGACAGCAGGTTGGTCCACTCCCAATCCTTGCCGGGCAAATAGGTATAGACCCGTCGCGGCATGCCCATCAGGCCGGTGAGATGCATCGGCAGGAACGTGATGTGCATACCGGCGAACATCAGCCAGAAGACCCATCTTCCCATCCGCTCGGACAGCCGCCTGCGGCTGGCCATTCCTGACCAATAATAGAATGCCGCGAACACTGGGAAGACCGCCCCGCCGATCAGGACGTAATGGAGATGAGCGACGATGAAATGGGTGTCGTGCGCCTGCCAGTCGAATGGCACCATCGCCACCATGACACCGGTCAACCCACCCATGACGAAGGTTACAAGTCCGCCGACAACGAACAGGGTTGGCGTGTTATAGCTCGGCTTTCCGACCGCCAGGGTGGCAATCCAGCTAAACACCTGGATGCCGGCCGGCAGGCTGACGGACATGCTGGCCGCGGCGAAAAAGCCAACCGACAAGGTGGGCATGCCGGTCGCAAACATGTGGTGCGCCCACACGCCGAAGCTGAGAAAGCCGGTCCCAAGCAGCGCGAGGACGATCAGCTGATAGCCAACCAGTTCGGTCTTCGCGAGGCTTGCGACCATCATCGAGACGAGGCCCGCGGCGGGTAAGAAGATAATGTACACTTCGGGGTGGCCGAAGAACCAGAACAGGTGCTGCCACAGCATCGGATCGCCGCCACGGGTTGCATCGAAGAACGGCCAGTTGAGCGCGCGTTCCAGTTCGAGCAGCAGGGTGGCGAGGATCACCGCCGGAAACGCGATCAGGATCATTCCCGCGAACACCAGCATCGCCCAGGCGAACAGCGGCATTCGCGCCAGTGTCATTCCTGGCGCGCGAGTCTTGAGGATGCCGACAAGTATCTCGATTGCGCCGGCAATGGCGCTGATTTCGATGAAACCGATCCCAAGCAACCAGAAATCGGCATTGATACCCGGTGAATAGGTCGTGCTGGTCAGCGGCGGATACATGAACCAGCCGCCGTTAGGGGCGAGGCCGACGAAGATCGAACAGAAGAAACAGAGACCGCCGACGAAATAGGCCCAGAAGGCATAAGCCGACAATCGCGGGAAAGGCAGATCCCGCGCGGCCAGCATCTGCGGCAGAAGCATTACCCCGATCGCTTCCATCATCGGCACCGCGAACAGGAACATCATCACCGTGCCGTGCATGGTGAAGAACTGGTTGTAGGTTTCCTGGGGCAGCACGCCGAGCAAAGGAAGCGCCAGCTGCGTGCGAATGACCAGCGCCAGCACGCCGGCGAGCAGGAAGAACAGGAAGGCGGTGGCGACGTACCACAAACCGACATAATTATTGTTGACGATCGTCAGCCTGCGCCATCCGCGCGGCGCGGCCCAGATGCGCTCCAGTTCTTCGACCTCACTTTGCGATCGCGCTTCGGCGGTCGGAAAGCGGTCGTACAGCTTTGGGTCGAAGCCTGTTTCGGATGTCACTTTTGAGACTCGAGATAGACGGCGAGCTCGGTCAATTGCTCGGCCGACAAGACGGTGTAGGGGGGCATTTTATTGTTCAGCTTGATCGCCTGGCTATTTCCGATCCAGCCGATCATGGTGCCGCGATTGTTCGGCAAAATGCCCGCGCCCAACGTGCGGCGGGTGGCGACATAGGTGAGGTCGGGACCGGCCAGACCATTGGCACCGGTACCGGCGATCCGGTGGCAAGCGGCGCAGCCCGCGGTCTCGAACAATTGCGCACCGGTACCACCATCGGCGGGCGCCTCTCGCTCCCGCTTCCTCCGCGCCTCAATCAGTCGCGCAAAGCGGGCCGGTTCGTGAGCAATCACCGTGAAGCCCATCAACGCATGTGCGCCACCACAAAATTCGGCGCATTGACCGCCAAAGATGCCGGGCGCATCGGCTTGAATGCGCATCAAGTTGCGGCGGCCGGGGATCATGTCGAGCTTGCCCGACAGTCGCGGTACCCAGAAGCTGTGGATGACGTCCGCCGACTCCAGCTCCAGTACGATCGGGCGACCGGTAGGAATGTGCAGCTCGTTGGCGTCCTGAATGACCTCGCGGCCGCGCTGGTCGAGGTAGGCGACGCGCCACCACCACATCTCGCCGGTGATCCGAACCCTCAGCTCGTTACCATTTACCGGGCTTGAAAGATGCCTCGTGAGCGACAATCCATAGACCAACAGGATGGTCAGTACGACCGCAGGAAAGGCCACGCCCCCCAACCAGATGACGGTCTTGCCGCCAAGTTTCGACTGTATCGTGCGGCGGCCGAATAGGGCCAGATAGAGCGCGCCCAATACGACGATCATGACGACCGCGGCCATCGCGAACAAGATCCAGCTCAAGGTGGCGATCGACCCGGCATACGGGCCGGCCGGATCGAGTATCGGCGGCGGCCAGCCTTCGAACATTAGTGTTCTCCCTCTTGGTAAAGGTAAGCGGCGATGTCGCGCGCTTCGGTTTCGCTGACGGGCATGGCGGGCATGCTCGATCCAGGCAGCAGCGCGGGCGCATTGCGAATGTAGCTGGCAAGGACATCGGGGCGGTTCGGAAGCCTGCCGGCAATCAAAGCGCGGTTGGCAAGGCCGTCGAGCTTGGGGCCGACCTTGCCCTGCGGCCAGTAGATGCCCTGAATGGTGTGGCAACTGCCGCAGCCTACCCGCTCGATCGCCGCTTTGCCCTGGGCGGCGCTAGCCATCGGCATGAAATAGCGCTGATCGGGTGGCGGCTTGCACGCTCCGACTACCAACAGCAGAGGCGCTAGGGCGAGAAATCGGAACATACGGCCGCGCTTGACGGTTGCGGACCTGTGCGCATCAACGTCTTTCTTGTCTGCACGGCGCTGCTCGGTGGCTGCTCCGTGACCGAGACGAGGTCGCTTGACCGGTTCGCCAAGGATGGCCGGATCATCGCGCTCAGCGGCGCCGGGGCAGGAGCGAACAACGCCTGCTTCATCTGCCATGGGCTCGACGGCCGGGGAGACGGCGCTGGCTCGCCGCGCCTGGCGGGACTCGATGCGGGATATCTCGAACGGCAAATGGAAGCTTTTGCCGACGGCCGTAGATACCATGCGCAAATGGGCTGGATTGCCAGCCAGCTCGATGCCCGCCAACGCAAAGCGGTGTCCTTCCATTATGCCGCATTGCCGTTCGAGGGAGGCCCCGCGGCCCCGAACCTGCGACACTCCCTCTATCATATTGGCGATCCCGCACGCGGACTTGTCGCCTGCGCCGCCTGTCACGGCGAACAGGGGCAGGGAATCGGTCCGGCCAATCCGCCCCTCGCAGGCCAGCCTGCCGCTTACCTCGGCGAGCAACTCGACCTCTGGCGAACGGGCAAGCGGCGAAACGACCCCGGCGACGCGATGCTTCGGATTAGCCAGCTTCTGACCCCTTCGGAACGCGAGGCGCTGGCGATTTACGCCGCGAGCCTTCCCGGTGATCCTTCCAATCCTCGACTTCCGGTAACATCCCCTGGAGTACGTCGTGACGATCCCAGAAATGATGCTTCAGGGCCGCCCCTACATGTGCCGGAATCAGCACGAGCAGCAGAATGACGGATGCGACGTGCACGTCCTCGGACAAATCGAGAATGGCGTAGCGCGTGGTGGCCTCAAGACCGTGCAGGGGTACTTGCGGCCAGGGAATTATGCCGCCCAGATAAAGCGGGCCGGGTGCCGCGATCGATGACCACATGATCCATCCGGACAATGGCAGGCTGAAAAATGCGAGGTAGAAAAGATAGGCGGTGACATGGGCGATCTTCGTCTGCCAGCCCTGCCGGTCGGCGTCATTGTAGGGATCGTCGATCAGGACCCGCCAGAAGATTCGACCGATTGCGAGCAGCAGCACAGGCAGCCCTGCTGCGCTGTGGATTTGGTACGCGCGAACCTTGTCGCCGCCCGGCATCATCCAATCGGTCCAGAATCCCCAGCCGATCTGGAACAGGATCAACGCCGCCATGATCCAGTGGAATGCGATACCAAGTGGCGAGTAATGCCCCCTTATCGTGTAGCTGTTGCCCCAGGCCCGTAGCCGCTCGATCATGATGCCAGTTCGCGCTCTTCCTGGGCAAGCCAGCGATGGACAAGAAACAGGGCCGCGCCAAGATACAGGCCGGCCGATGGCGCCCACATGATTAGCCCGGCGAGCTGCTGGTCCTCGAGCGCGTCCATCCCCCACGGCCGGGTTGCAAGAAAGTGAGGGCGGTAAAATGTTGTCTGGGCGAACGTCAAAATCGCGCCGAGAAGGCCCATCTGGACAGTGCTTGCAAGCAGCGCGGCAATTGCGGCTGGCGTGGACGAACCCCGCAACGCCAGCCAGAAGCCCATCGCCGTGCCGACCAAGGTGATCTGCATCAACCAATAGAGAAGGTCACTGGACAGCGCCGCGGCATAAAGGCCCGGCGAATGCCACATCCAGAATGTGATTGCCTGAATGCCAGTCCACAATGCGAGCGACAGACCCCAGCGAAGGCGCATTGGCGGCAAGGTATAGACCAGCAACGGGGCTAGCACGGCGGTGAGCAGTACATGATGCGTCACGCGGGCAGAAAATAATGCGGCCGTCAGCGCGCAGAACGGCGAGACGAACAATATTAAGGCAAGCATCAGCGCAAAGCCTAGACGTCGGCGACCGGATGCGTCGGTCATTCGCCACAGCAGGATCGCGATCCCGGCCATCGCGGCGATCAGCACCGGGTCGTAATTCCATCGACCAAGCCAATCGGCGGGCACCGGCGCTGCCCCGCAATAGGGCATCCAGGGTTGAATTGTGGCCGGGCTCACCGGCCCGTGGCGGACTGTGCGGACGACTGCGGCTGGACCTGCCTTTGGGTCGGCGCGATTCTCCAGATGGTATTCGACAAATCGTCCGCGACGATCAAAGCGCCGCGCGGATCTACCGTCACGCCAACCGGACGCCCGAAAGTCTTCCCGCCAGCCTGGAAGCCCGTAACGAAGTCAGTCGGCGGTCCTGACGGGCGTCCGGCGTTGAACGGGACGAACACCACTTTGTATCCAACCGGGGTTTGTCGGTTCCAGCTGCCGTGCATGCCGACAAACGCACCGCTCGCAAAGCGCGCGCCCATCGCCGGGCTGGAGAAGGACAATCCGAGCGGGGCGGTGTGCGAACCAAGCGCATAGTCCGGGCGAACCGCACGGCGGACCATATCTTCCTTGAACGGCTTCACCCGCCGGTCGGGGTTCGGACCCCAATAGCTGTATGGCCAGCCGTAGAAAGCGCCTTCACGAACCGACGTCAGATAATCGGGCACCAGATTGGCGCCAAGCTCATCGCGCTCATTGACCACCGCCCACAGCTGGCCGATGCCCGGCTGGACCGCAAGCGCGGTCGGGTTGCGCAATCCGGTGGCGAAGCGGCGGGTGGCACCCGTTTGCGCATCCACCTGCCAAACCATTGCCCGCTCTTCCTCCACGGCCATGCCGCGCTCGCCGATATTGCTGTTGGAGCCAATGCCGACATACAGAAAACGGCCATCGGCGCCCGCTGCCAGCGCCTTGGTCCAGTGATGATTGATCGCGGCCGGCAACGGGGTAACGGTAACCGGCGGCGCACTCGCCCGGATCTGACCGGGCTGATAATCGAATCGGACCAGCGCGTCCTGATTGGCGACGAACAAGCGATTGCCGATCAGCGCCAGTCCGTAAGGTGCATTGAGATTTTCGGCGAACACCGACCGCCCTTCATAGGTGCCATCTCCGTCGGCATCGCGCAGCAGCGTCAGGCGGTCACCACCTTTCACCGAACTGGTGCCCTGTTTCTTGAAATAGCCGGCGATCATGTCCTTGGGTCGAAGCACCGGCGCTTCGCCGCCGCCTTTGCCCTCCGCCACCAATATGTCGCCATTGGGCAATACCAGGGTCTGCCGCGGAATCTTCAGGTCGGTGGCGATTGGCGTGATCGTGTAGCCCTCGGGCACGGCCGGGCGTCTATCACCCCAACCGGCCGGACTGGCGATTGTCATGCTTGGCAGCAGGCCGCGCTGCTTATCCGGAAGATCTGGATTCGGACCATATTGGGTGACGTCGCTATCGCTGCCGCAAGCGGCCAGTAGGAGCGCTGTCAGCGTTAGTGCGATGGGCCGCAGGTCCATTTAACTATTCCTGTCCGGGCTTGGTGAATCCGACCCAGCATGTGGCCACGGCTAGAACAAAAACGATCACCGACAGGATCAGCCCGAGCGGCATTGTCGCCCAGCCATCTTTCGCGTGAACCAGCGCATTGACGAAGCCGAGCACCAGCGTCGTCGCCAGCAGTGCTACGTAAATCCATTTCGTTCGACCATGTGGGATGTCTGCACGAAGTGCGTCGATCAAACCCCACAGCAGCGCAAGACCGGTGGCGATCAGGGCGCCGACGATCAGCCATGCGGCAAAGTTGATCCACTGGATCTCGAAGCTGTTTGAATAGGCCCAGTCGCTTAGCAACGCTCCCAGGAACAAGGGCAATGATGAGGCGAGAAGCACAGCGTGCACAGGATGGATGTCTTGGCCGCTTCGCCAGCGCATATCCGTTGCCACGCCAAATCCCCTTTTTCGTCTTGCGATGCTTCCAGCTTCGCAATGGATCGATCAGTTGCCCGAACCGCCGGCCTTTTAAGCCTGCGATTCATAATCAAATGCAGAAATTACGCCTCGGTTCCATTGGCCGTCATTTGCAGCGTTCACCTAGTGGGCATTTTTGCGAACCGCGAGAATCCCGCCAGCTAGTCAATGGTATCGCTCGTTCAGATGCGCGCGATACCAAAAGCAGATTGGCCGCTAAGCGACCATGAATGAAAGGCGGAACGTCGACGCAGAATGGAAGGCTGAAATTTCAGATATGACCATCGCCCGGAGCGGAAGAGGAATCTGTCGACGGGAAGATTCGATCATTTTCAAGATCAAAAATGTCCAGCTTGGCTACCAACCGCGAGCCCTCCCAAACTTCGCATTTGAGTGCACCGGGCGTCCGCTGGCGCGCCTCCAACACGGCACTTTCGTCATCGGTCGCCGTCATCCACTGTGCTTCGCAAAACTTACCCAGCCCCTCGAGACAGTAAAGTCGATACGCTGACATGATAGGCAACCCCCGCTCGGCACCAGCAAGCCGATACGGGTCCGCAATCAACTAGAGTTTTTTGAAGTGCAATAACAATTGTTATCCCTTACTCATCCCGAAACGCTCGACGTCCGCGTGCTTTTCAACAAAAGCAGGAAGAAGTGAGAGCGATACTAGCCGGGTATTGGCGGCGGGAGGGCATTGAGAAGGATTGAAAGGGCCGTGACTAACTGCGCGGGAGCAAACGGTTTCTGAAGCACCACGCTTTCGGGCACACCTTGGGATGTGTGTTCATGCGCGCTGTCCCCCGACACATAAACAATCGGAATGCGTGGAAAAAGCTCGCGAGCTTTTTGCCCAATTGTCCATCCGTCCAAGGTCTCACCAAACCTTACGTCCGTGACGACACCAGCTAGCCTATTTTCTGTGTCATTAAGGGCTTTCACGGCGTCCTTACCGCCGAAAACGTGAAGGACAGCAAATCCTGCCGCTTCAAGCGCATCCTGAAGGTCTAGCGCGATAAGCGCCTCGTCCTCGGCCAATAAGATGAGCGATGGCTCCACTTGGTTACTCCAGGAGGATGGGTCGTTAGCGACCCTTAGGACCGCGCCTCAGCTAGTACCAGCCTGATCACGAGGGCGTTCTTAAGACTCATTTTGCGAGCGCTTTAAAGGCTAGCAAATGGTTGTCCCAATCTTCGGTGGTTAACCCCTAGGCCGCTGTAGTTAAGGAAAAAATATGCGGAAGGAAGCGAGGGAGCAAAGCGTGGGCCTGCAAGTTCTATTTCGCTAATGTAACTTTGGTTAAGGCACGTATGAGTACCGAAAGCAATCCTCCGTCGCGGCCACGCATCCTCACCGGCATCGCCGAGTTCGACACTGTGCTTGGTGGGGGGCTCACGCCAAACCGCTCCTACCTGCTCGAAGGGACGCCCGGCACCGGTAAGACAACGATCGCGCTGCAATTCCTGCTTGAAGGAGCGCGGGCCGGAGAGAAGGGGCTTTACATCACCTTGTCGGAAACTGCCGCCGAACTGCGCGAAGTGGCCAAAAGCCATGATTGGTCGCTCGACGGGATCGAGCTATTCGAATTGGTCAACGAGGATGGACTCGACCCCGATAGCGAGCAGTCCATCCTCGATCCGTCCGAAGTGGAGCTGGGTGAAACGATCAATGGCGTCCGGGAGCGGGTCGACGCGCTCCGTCCCGCCCGCGTCGTATTCGACAGCCTGTCCGAGATGCGGCTGCTAGCGCAGAATTCACTTCGTTACCGCCGTCAGATTCTCGCGTTGAAGCAATACTTCTCAACCCGAAATTGCACGGTCCTGATGCTCGACGACCGCAGTTCGGACCCCGGCGATCTTCAGCTTCACAGCATTGCCCATGGCGTAATTACCCTCGAGCAGGCAGCGCAGGATTACGGGGCAGAACGTCGCCGCTTGCGGGTCGTCAAGATGCGCGGCGTCAAATATCGCGGCGGCTTTCACGATTTCGCGATCGAGACCGGCGGCGTATCGGTCTTTCCGCGCCTAATTGCCGCCGAACACCACAGCGAATTCACGGGCGAACTGGTTTCGACCGGTATCGCCGAATTCGATGAGATGCTGGGCGGCGGCGTTTCACCGGGAACGAATACCTTGCTCAACGGGCCATCAGGCGTGGGCAAAACGACGACCGCCATCAAGTGCGGCCTGACCGCGATCGAGCGCGGCGAGAAGGCCGCTTATTATCTTTTTGACGAAGGCATCGCCACCATGCTGGCGCGGACCAAATCGATGGGAATGGATCTGGCGCAGCACATCGACAGCGGACAGTTGCAGGTGTTCCAGATCGATCCGGCCGAGCTTACGCCCGGAGAGTTTGCCAGCTGGATCCGGCGGGCGGTTGAAGTCGATGGAGTCCGCTTCGTCGTCATCGACAGTCTCAATGCTTTCCTCCAGGCAATGCCTGGCGAAAAGTTTCTGCTTCTGCAGATGCACGAGCTGCTCAGCTACCTTAACCAACAGGGCGTGGTGACCATGCTCGTGCTCGGTCAGCACGGCATCGTCGGCGACGTCCGTTCCGAGATCGATCTCAGCTATCTGTCGGATACGATCGTGCTGTTTCGCTACTTCGAATCGCGCGGCAATGTCTTGAAGGCGGTCTCTGTCGCCAAAAGCCGCGTTTCCGACCATCAGACCAGCATTCGCGAATTCCGGCTGACCAGGGCTGGGGTAGAAATCGGCGATCCGCTGAAGAATTTCGAAGGTGTCCTGACCGGGTTGCCAAACTATCGTGGGGAAACGCCGCTAATGTCGGCTGAGCCCATGGCAGGCAATGATTGAACGTGGAAGACAGGCTACTGCTGCTGGCGCTGCGCGGACGCGATGCTCAGGTGCTCGAGCAACTGCTGTTGAAAGCGGGACATGAGTGTCACGTTTGCAGTAGCAGCGAGGAGCTCGCGAACCAGCTCGCGTCTGGAGCTGGCGCAGCGCTGATCACCGAGGAGTCCCTTGGCGATGCGGACGACGAGTCCATAAATGATTTCCTGGCGCAACAGGAACCATGGTCAGATTTCCCGTTCATCCTCCTCGCAACCAAGCGCGCCGGCCGGCGCCCGGAGACCGCAAGCCGGGTTCTCGAGTGCCTTGGCAATGTCGTCGTCCTCGAACGCCCGATCCATAGCGAGACGCTGGCCAGCGCGGTGACTTCGGCGATGCGCGTCCGCCGCCGTCAGTATGAAGCGCGCCGGCATCTGATCGATCTAAGGCAAGCCGAGGAACGGCAAGCAGAGCTGAACAGCCGGTTGGCCGTTCGAATTGACGACAAGACCGCGGAACTCGATCGCCTGTGGACGCTGTCCGAAGACATGTTGGCACGCGCCAATTACCAGGGCGGTCTGAGCGCGGTCAGTCCCGCTTGGACCACCGTCCTCGGCTATTCGGAGCAGGAGTTGCTGACCCGGCCCTATTCCGAGATCATCCATTCCGACGACGTCCACACCGTCATTGCCGCGCTCAACACCATGCGGCAAACGGGTGAGCCCACGCGTTTCGAAAATCGCATCCTCGCCGCCGATGGCGACTTCAAACCGATCGGCTGGACGGTCTCCCCGGAGCCTGATGGCGTGAACTTCATTGCGGTCGGCCGCGACCTCAGCGCGGAAAAAGCGCGCGAGTTCGATCTCGAACAATCGCAGGACCAGCTGCGCCAGGCCCAGAAAATGGAGGCGGTGGGCCAGCTTACCGGCGGCATCGCCCATGATTTCAACAACCTCCTACAAGGCATAACTGGCTCGCTCGACATCGTTCAGAAGCGCATCGCGCAAGGCCGCATGGGCGATCTCGATCGGTTCATCTCTGGCGCGGTGACCTCGGCCAATCGCGCCGCCGCTTTGACCCATCGGCTCCTTGCTTTCTCCCGCCGCCAGCCGCTCGACCCCAAGCCGATCAATCCCAATCCCCTGGTTGGGTCGATGGAGGATCTGCTGCGGCGAACGCTGGGCGCGAATATCGCTCTGGAGATGGTCCTTGCCGGCGGGCTGTGGCCGACGTCATGCGACTCCAACCAGCTCGAGAGCGCGATCCTCAACCTCGCGATAAACGCCCGCGATTCGATGCCCGACGGCGGAACGCTGACTATCGAAACGTGCAATTCCCATCTCGACGGCCCTTATGCCAAGCGCGCCAGCGACATCCTTCCCGGCCAGTATGTTTGCATTGCCGTGACCGATACCGGCACCGGAATGTCACCCGACGTGATCGATCGCGCCTTCGATCCTTTCTTCACGACCAAGCCGATCGGCGAGGGAACCGGCCTCGGCCTGTCGATGATTTACGGCTTCGCGCGTCAGTCGGGCGGATATGCCAAGATCTACAGCGAAGTCGGCAGCGGCACGACGATCAAGCTTTATCTGCCGCGCCACGACGGCGAAGTGCAGAAGGAGTCGGCGGCGACCGGTCTGACCGCGGAGCATAGCGCCAACGACGGCGAGGTGGTGGTGGTGATCGACGACGAGCCGGTCGTTCGCGGGCTGATCGTCGAAGTGCTCGGCGAACTTGGCTACCGCGCCCTCGAGGCCGAGGACGGTCCGTCGGGGTTGACACTGCTCGAAGCCACGCCGCGGGTCGATCTTTTGGTGACCGACATCGGTCTGCCGGGGCTCAATGGCCGCCAGGTCGCCGACGCCGCGCGGACCAGACGGCCCGACCTGAAGGTGCTGTTCATGACTGGCTATGCCGAGAACGCCGCCGTTGCGGGGGGCTTTCTTGACCGCGGTATGTCGTTGATCACGAAACCCTTCGCCATGGAGTCACTCGCCACACGTATCCGCACGATCATTGAGAACGATTGAGCAGGATTACTTAAGCGAACAGACCCCACGTCAATACCGTCGTCTTGAAACCAGGAGGGCTTGTTTGACTAGCCACTTTGTCTCGATGCCCGCAATTGCGACAAGGCTTCCAAAAGCAGATCGTTAGAATGTCCGCTTTCCACCCATGATGGTTATACAGCGGCCATTCGGCTTTCGACCCATTGCGGACATAGCCAGATCGCCAGCACACCTAAAGGGTCGTAGTCGAGGAGATGTTTTCGATCTGGTCTTGTATGAACTGTTTTGGACTGCGGTAGGCCATCGACCATTCATCAAATTGTCGGGCATCTACTGCGCGATCCATTGTGATCTTCAGACTATGATGGCGAGGATCCGCCGCGATCCGTTCCATTAATTGCCGGAGGTCGTCCTCGATCCCTTCAATGATCTGCGCAAACCTGCCCGCATGATACGTCAAGATGCCAGTGATGCCGGACCGAGCGTTATGGGGTCCGGCAACTGCGCAAATTTCTCGTACATCCGCCTCCGCAATTTCGTCGGGGGCTGAGGCAATGCTCACATACGAGATCTTCCAAAGCCGCACTTAATCATCACATCCTTGCCAGAACTTTTGGACATTCATTTTCAAAAGGAAAGCCCGCCGGTCTCGCGACAAACAGCGGGCTTTCGTTCGGAGTGCGATTCGGTACGTGACCAACGATCTAGCGCCTTTAAGTGCGCTCGCAATAGACTTTTACGGGCGCCTCAATTGCTTTTATCTCTATCCTCCAGAGGTCCAGGCAAATCAGTACCCATGCGGCTAACGCCAATCGCGTGTGCGATTGCTGCTTTCAACTTGGGAGGCCAAAACGGTTTGCTGAGCATCACGGCAGAAGGAAGTTCTTTCCGGACTTCTTCCGGATATGAGGTGATGAAAACAAAGGGTATGCGCTTATCAGAACAGATCACTCGGATGGCTTCGACACCAGTACCGCTCGAAAGCCTATGATCGGCTGTTATTAAGTCTGGACATATCTTCGTCGCGGAAGCGATCGCCTCCCGCTCTGTCGCAACAACCTCGACTTCGTCATATCCTAATTCTCGAAGTTCTTCCTCCACCATCGTCGCGAAAAGCGATTGGTCCTCAATAACCAGAGCGCGCATCCTTTACCCCCTGACTGACTACCCCGCCCGCTATCCTGAGACTCTGGCGCCGCTTGATCCACTTTCTACTTATTCACCTGCTGCGTCGGATAGTGAAGCGTTTCTAGGCCAACCCGTGTCGCTCAGTCACTGTCCGGTTTCCACCCATCATTGCCAATTAGGAGCAAGTCGGCATCCGACCATTGTCTACATCGGCTTTACCAGCGAAACCGACGGATAAACGAAATTGAGACAGGATGTCTTTGCGCGACGCTGCCCTGACTTTGCGGCGGTGCGCCAGCAGAGTTCATTACATACGAGAGCGCATTTAGGAGCGGCAGGGCGTTAAGTCACACACAGAGGCGAAACGGCGTGACGGCAATTTTGCTTTTGATCGACTTTAAACCCCTGCAAGAAAATGTCCGAAAACGAGACACATCTTGCGCCAAAAACACGATACTAGTTACTAAGAGTTCGCTGCAAAACGCGTTATCGGTCTGGACGCACTGGCGCTTGGGTGCTTTGGGGTAGCAGATGATGCTGGCTGCCTTGGCGCGCTACCTAGCTCGGGCTTTCGATGCTGATTGGCTCTGAACTCAGCTACCATCCGCTTTCCTCCCATATAAGCCATTCCAGCGGCCATTCGGCTCCCCATCCTTAGCGGACCTGGCCCGTCTTGGGTCAAGCTCATCTGGGCCCGCAAAGAAGACGTGCCAAAGGCGTAAACGAAGGCTGACAAACGTGAGGCTCGCTAGAGGGCCGTGGGGTGTCGACAGTCTAACGAGCCTCGTGTTTACTGATCGATACCCTTGGCCTCACTGACGCAACTGGTAAACCACCGGGCACCGACGGAGCATAAACTCCCAAATTCAACGACCGGTTCCTCGGCCTAGTCCAGGCAGTCATGACTGGCCGAGAACGCTGCCCTCGGATTTCGCCCCACTTCCAGTACGCCCACTGTTAGGCGCGCTTGTGTCATCTCGAGGCTGCGCTATTAATTGAAAATGACAACGTCAGCCGATGCTGAGCCGCCTGTCACGCCCGATGCTCATGGTTCGGGCGAGGACGTAGCTTATGGTACGCTGCAAGATACCGACAAAGGCGATCGGCTCCACAGCGATGGTGCTACTTTATGCGTGTTCGGCCGGATCAAATGGTTCGACCCGGCGCGCGGGTTTGGATTCCTGGTCAGCGAAGCGTGCGAAGGTGATGTACTGGTCCATTACTCCGTACTCCGCGAACATGGCTGTCGAAGCCTCCCGGAGGGCGCCATGATCGAGTGCATCGTCGAAAAGCATGATCGCGGCCTTCAGGCGCAGCGGATCATCTCGATCGATTTCAGCGAGGTTCTGACCAGCCCAATCAGATCGGCCCATCCTGCCGCCGACCGCGCGGACCGCTATGCTCTGACCGATACGGCTGGTGAGTTTGAATCGGTGGCGGTGAAATGGTTCAATCGCGTCAGGGGTTACGGGTTCCTCAATCGGGTGGGAGATCCCGACACCGACATATTCGTGCACATGGAAACCGTTCGGCTGGCGGGAAAGCTCGATCTCCAGCCCGAGGATTTTATCGAGGCGCGCATTGCCGAGGGGCGCCGAGGCCTCACTGCAGTCGAGCTTCGCTCGATCCGACTGCGAGGTTGCGAATGAAGTTACATCCGTTTCCGACCTGATCCAGAAAGTAAGCGGTCTGTCTGCTTTCAGCCAGGGCCGGCCGCGTTGCAAGGGCCATGCTCAGGCGCTTGGGAGCTAATCCATAATCTTTGTGCGCCTCGGTTTCTCTGTGATCCTAATCTGAGTTCCGGTCATCACTTGGCCCTCAGCTCGATCCGTGTTGGAGCATGATCGCTCGTCTTTTCCATTGCCCGAACAAAGGGATCGACGCCTGATTTACGTAGACGTTTGGCAGGGCTACATCGAGGCTGAGATGCACTGGTCATCCGACGGCCGCGCAGGCGCAAGGTTCAACTGCGAATACCATGTCTAGGCGCCCCGACATGCAGGCCTGCCCTGCGATCAGCGCTTCCTTGTAATGGTGCGCAGCGGCCGGATGGCGGCGTTCCGGATACAGTTGTTGAAGCCCACCCAATCCTTGCGCGTTCCGCCTCTGCCTGAATTAAGATTGCAAACTCGGATCTTCCAAGCAGGCACCGCCTGTGTCCTTACGAATCGAAGGGAGCGGCTCATTGCTCGCTGCTGCTTTCTGATACAGGTGTTCTGCCACTTACAGACAAAGCCCATGTTCAAAAAGGCTGGATCGTTGATCGGCGGTGACACGCGCGGCTGCGACGGGATTTCGGATAGCCAAAGTGCTCCCGCAAAAAGGACAGCAGCACTATTCACTTAGATTGGGCTGCCGGACAATTTGCATGCCACTGCTCCACTTTTCGGTCAGCGCTCCATAATTCCATCGGCGGCAGACCCTCAGAAGGGGCTATGGCGATAGCAGATTCATCGTCGTGAGCCTCGAAGCTTTCAACGCGAACAATGTGGGGCGTCCGTAAGAATACACGGACGCTCTCGAGCCATCGATGGAGCCAGAGGCAAACGACCATACGTTTAGGCGCTTGATTCTGTCGCCAGGTGCGGATGCGGCGCAGTCAGAACTCGGAAACGTTCAGACCAAAGGGTTGGGCCATGCCAGCTAATTTTGGTACGAGGTTGAACCTGAGCGGATCGGAATACTGAACGATAACACACTGGCCAACCTGTTCTAAGATGAATCCGCGGTGGCCTTCGTCTCCTCCAAACTCCTCATCAACGGCCTGCCGGAACGACGCGACGTCAGCGGTTCCTATAGCGGGGTGAACCCCATCGGCGACAAGATGTAGATTGATATCGCCAAACTTGATGGCGCGCTTTCTGCGCTTTGCGGGCGTGTCGAAGTCGTCCGACCATTTCCAAAGCAGGAGGTTTAGCGTCAATGCGTTTCCTCTCAGAAGCACATGCACGCTCAACGACCATTCAGCCAATTTGTGCCGCTAGCGGAACGAGAAGCTTTCGACCCAAAACCACATCGCGCGGAAAACAGCCCGAGACAGTCGCTCAGCAAGGGGCCGCCACAAGGACGACCCCTGTCTGAAAGTAGCCTTATCTTAGCGGATCAACGCTTGGATGACCGACTCGACCAAGCGAGTTTTCGGATCCACGCTGTAGAGGTACCCGTGCAGGTAATAATAACGGTTATCGGAATCGAGGTTGTACTGATTGCGCCAATCACTTGGTACTTGGTTATAGCTCCACTGGCCTTGATTTCCGTTCCACCGATCGCCGACATTGAAGCTCCGCTTGGCGATGCCCGGCGGCAGGCAGCCATTATTCTTCTTGGCAAGGCCCGGCGGGCACGCGCGGTTGCCCCAGTAGTTTGCGGTGGCACGCCCTTGATAGACTGTCTTGGAGCGCTTGGCCTGATGCTTGCCTGGAGCCTCGTGCACCATCTGCCCGTGCTGGGCTTGCCTGCCCTGGCCCTTTTTCTTCCCGGGATCCGCCGCAGCGGGAGTTGCGAGAACGAGCGAGGTAGCGCTGGCCGCGAGTATTAGTTTGTACATGGAAACTCCTTTCAAGATGTCAGGGTGTCTGCACACCAACGTATGAACTCTTGATGTTGGCCCTTACCGTACGGATAAGCAGTAATCGTACGGCAGCTTTCGCCTCATTCCGGGACATCTGAGCAAACGTTGAGACCGCCTACGGACAGTTGCGCCTACGTCCGCTTGCCACCTTTGAACGCCGTTTAGCAGCCGGGCGGCGACCGACCCAAGGCAGAGGTTCACATTGGCTGGTGCAAAGCATGGTGCGTGGTGGCGGTCCGCGAGTCCGCGCGGCGCGGTGACCGGTGCCGGTCGTATGTCACGCGCCAAACGTCTCGTCTGGGGACAGTTAACGAGATCCCGCTGCCGCTAGAACGCACATCGGCCTAGCTGGATGATTGCTTCAGGGAGAGATGAACATGCGTGTGCAAAAGCGATATCAGGGGTGTCAGCGGATGGACCCGCGCAGCGCAATGAAATGTGACGCGCTTGCGTTCTGGCCCGATGGTCGTCGATCGAAGGTGACCGTATCGGACATGTCGCTTGGCGGTCTTCAAATTTCAGGTGCATCGTTTGCGGACGACGAAGAATTCAGGCTGGTGGTCCCGCAACTTGGCGGCATGAATGCGAGGGTGCGTTGGGCCGAACCCAGCCTCGCCGGCGCGCAGTTCGACGAAGAATTGATCTTGAACGACGTAATGCCGGCGCGCGATCACTACGTGCTGCGGCGACTACGGTCCTTCAACTTCGGTAGCGGACGAACCTTCGGCAGGCGCGGTTTGAAGGCACGCTAAGAATCACCGATCGTAAGGGCAAACAAGTCGTAGTGGGAATGACCATTCCTGCACCGACCGCGAACACAAAGGGACCGAGGCGTCGAAGGGCAGAAAGATTATCTTTCCGCACATGATTCGCTTGAACGACAAGCAGGATCATCCAGGCGAGCGCAAACAGGCCATGGATGACCATCGAAGGTTGTTGATTGCTCGGTTGACCAATGTCCGTCAGGAAATTGTCGGAGAACGCCACTAACCCGAGCGCCAGCATCAGGGCAGTAAGCGTGTAATATGAATTGCCGACTTGTCGACCTGCGGCTGAATCGGTTGCTATTGTAGCCATAGCAGCATCCCCCTCCGGAAGGAGCAGAATAAAACCTGCAAACGGAATTCGCAATTACCGATCTTAGTCCTCTGGAAAAGGTTGGCAGGAAGCAAACCCCAAACGTCGTTTTCCAACCGATTGTCGTTCAGCTGCTCCTGTTCGCGACCCGTGACTGTCATTCAGCCACCTGTCGGAAGCAGTTAGTGCGGACAAAGACACGGTTTTTGTTCGGGAACCTCAGCGCCAAAGTTGAAGCGAACGGACGGCGTCCGGAATGAGTAGGTCGGTCTCGGGTCTAGACAACAAGCGTTCAACCAATTGCCATCGCCGCCGGATAGGCTGTTTGCGCCACAAGTCGGTAACCCACATCTGTCCGGACCAGGCCTGACCATCAATGATCGCATCCAATTCGAGCTGCGTGGCAAACACAGCTTTCGACCCATGGTCGCGAACATAGAGATCGCCGAAGCGATAGGACCGACAAGCGAACCGACCTTCCACCCCCTCGAGCCAGCTCCGGCCATCCAAAAGTACGCTAGGCTTCGAGCCAATCACCATTCGGAAATTGCGTGCGGTCAGCGCCTTGAGCGTTGCCGTATCGCGAACGATCCACGCACGCATCAACCGATGCTCAAGCGTTTCAATTGTTGAAGAGAACTTGGCCATGGCGTTGGCCGCGACCTACAAGAAGGACGCCTAGATGCAAGCCGTGAATTGGCTCTCGCACGATGGGGCGCGCCGTCTGCCCACCATACCGCCAATGTTCGCTTCCCACCCATATTAGCCGTTTAGCGTTCATTCCACGTGCAACCTATCGTGGGCACAAGCGATAAATCGGATGATCGCCCCATCCTTACTGCTGTCAGTAAACATCGCGTCGCTTGGACAAGAACGCGACTAGGCCGCCTTCTTCGTAAAGTCTTAGACGGCGGCACCTGATGGTTGCCGCATCACGCCTGCCGCATTTCGGAGAGCGTGGCGCAGTGGATACCGCCGCCGCCCCAATTGATCGCAGTTACGTCGATAAACTTAATCTCCCGCCCGGGAAACGCATCGGCGAAGAGGCGGCGAACCTTATTTTCGACGTCTTTCGGCGTGCCAGCTCCCTCATAGGTCGGGAGAAGGACCATCTTGTTGCAGATGAGGAAGTTCAGGTAGCTGGCCGCCGCAACGCGAGTTACCGTGTCACCAGCTTTACGACCCTCCGATTTCGGAAAGCTGCCGACCGAGAAGACGAGATCGTCGGCGCTCTTCTCGACGATCGTTTCCTGCCGCTCAATAATCCGTGGCAGAGGCGTCTTGATGATCCGAAACGGACGGCCATCCTGATCTCTTGCGGCCGAAAGTAGCGCGAAGTTCTCCGCCATACGCTCGCGATTGATCGCATTAAGTGGATGGTGGTCGATCTCGTGATCCTCGACCCAAGCAAGAAGGATGGTCCTTGAATTGGCAAAGCGGACATATTCATCGAGATGACCGCCAGTGCCGATCCCAACGTAGTTCCCGGTGATGGTCGACTTGAGATGCGGATCCTCGACCAGACCCTCCTTCAGCCAGATCACTTTCCTAATCCCGGGCAGCGTGAGGAGAATGCGCTCCAGCTCATCGAGCGTCCGACCACGGTTACGCTGCAAGGTTAGAGGCGCGCTGACCAAGACAACGCCTCGCCCGTTGAACTCATAGGCGCCGCCCTCGAGCACGATCGGTATGGAAAGGGAGGTCGCGCCGGTCCGATCGGCGAACCAGCGGTCGACGACCCCCTTGTTCATGGCTGCATAGTCGGCGCATGCCTTCGCTTGGCTTGGCCGGTCCGGATACAGATACGTGGCACACCAGTCGGCCAAGCCATAGGTGTTCCAGTCAAAGTCGACGACCGCTTTGCGACCGCTTCCGTCTTGAGCAAAGAGTGCAGCCTCACGAATGAAATAGCCAACATCGTGATGTTCGTGGATCGGAACTCGGCCCATGGCTACGCCTCGCGCATCCAGACCGTCGCGAGCAAGCTCAGCGTCCTCCTTGCTTTTGACCAAAAGCCGCAAGGGGACGTGCGGCGCTAGTGCCGTCATCATCCGCGCGCTGGCTTCCATATATTCGGGACGCTTGACGTCGGCGCTGAGCCATATCGCGTCCGTCGCTTCCCACTGGCCGGGAACTCGCCCGGCTGGTGCGCGCGCGGCGCCGGCTGCGCCGTTCGCGAGCAGGCCAATCACGCCGCCTAGAGAGAGTGTAAAAGCACGTCGATCAAACAGCATAATCCGCCACTCCGGCTGAATAGCGGGTAAGCTGCCAGACGTTGATCGCTCCTGCAAATCGAAGCCAACTGTACGATCAATCTGCGTGTAAGATCGGGAAATGAGCAAGCGGCCAACGGAAGGTCTGAGACCGGCAGAAACTGCGTCTCAGTGCCTTTTGCCGAATGTCTGTTTTCCACCCACGATCGCCGGTTAGCGGGCATTCGGCCTTCCACCTAAAGCGGACATTCGGGCCAGTCTTTTCCTAGACTGTCCCATCAATGAGGCACCGCCCCGATCTCGAAACCGGTCTTGTCGTGAAGCGCGAACTTATCGACAATGTCGGCACTGGCGCGATTGTATCCGACCATCTCGACCGAGCGACCCTCTCGCCGCAGTCGCGCGACGATCTTGTCCAAGGCACCCACGGCTGAAATGTCCCAGAAATGCGCGCCGGTCATATCAATCAGGATGTTTCCAGCAGACTCGTCGATTTGAAAGGCTCGCACAAACCGCTCGACCGAAGCGAAGAAGATCTGCCCAGTGACACGGTAGGTTGCGGTCGACCCATCGGCCGAGATGTCGCGTTCGATCGCAAACATTCGTTGCACCTTGCCGGCAAAGAAGATGCCGGACAGCAGGACACCGGCGAGGACGCCCATCGACAGATCGTGCGTCGCAACCACCACGACGACGGTGGTGAGCATTACCACCGACGATGGCCACGGGTGATGCCGCAAGTTCGGTATCGAGTTCCAGCTGAATGTCCCGATCGAGACCATGATCATTACCGCGACCAGCGCTGGCATCGGGATTTGACCGACGAAAGACCCGAGCACTGCCAGAAGGAATAGTAGGAAGGCACCGGCAGTAAAGGTCGATAGCCGGCCGCGGCCGCCGGACGTCACGTTGATGACCGATTGCCCGATCATCGCGCAGCCGCCCATTCCCCCGACCAGAGCAGCGGCGATATTGGACGTCCCTTGGCCCGCGCATTCGCGACGTTTGTCGCTATCGGTATGAGTCATGTCGTCGACGATTTGCGCCGTTAAGAGCGACTCCAGCAATCCTACGGCGGCCATCGCCAGAGAGAATGGCAAGATGATCTGCAGCGTTTCCCATGTCATCGGAACGCCCGGCCACACGAACGACGGCAAGCCTTGCGGCAACTGCCCCATGTCACCGACGCTGTTGACGGGGGCACTGGTCCAGATGGAAATGCCCGAAAGGACCAAGATTGCTACCAAAGGCGACGGCACGGCCTTGGTAAGGCGTGGCAGCAGATAGATGATCGCGAGGCCGCCACCGACCATGGTGTATGCCTGCCAGGTCACATTGGTCAGCTGGGGAAGCTGAGCCATGAAGATGAGGATCGCCAGCGCATTGACGAAACCAGTGATCACGGATCGCGATACGAATTGCATCAGCAGGTCGAGGCGGGCAAGCCCGGCTGCAATCTGAATGAGGCCCATCAAGATCGAGGCCGCGAAAAGATATTCGACTCCATGATCCCGAACGAGCGGGATGACGAGGACGGCGACAGCAGCGGTCGCGGCGGAGATCATGCCGGGCCTTCCACCCGTGAACGAGATCACGATGGCGATTGCCACGGAAGCATAAAGCCCGACGCGCGGATCAACCCCGGCGATGATCGAGAAGCCGATTGCTTCGGGTATCAGCGCAAGCGCCACCACGATGCCGGCAAGTATTTCATGTTGTAGCGAGCCATTGTCGCCCAGCCATTGCTGCCGGACGCGCGCGAAAATATTTGTCATTGGGAATCCACATCAGAGCGCATGGCGCGAACGAGGCGCAGTTTGTTTCATGCGTGATGTTGTCCGGCGGATTGGCGGCCGGAATAGCCACCCGGATTTGCACCGGGTCCATGCGAGTGACGCCCCTTAGCGCCCTTGCATTTGATTTAACAAGGTCCCCGGCCATGGCGGAGCGAAGTCAAAACGGGTCTGTCTCCTCCCGTGACTGCCCTTCCGCTACCGACCCCATTCTCACATTCAACGCCCCCACGTTGAACAAAATAGCAATTCGTCCGTTGGTTAAATTCCACATAAAAAAGGGAAAAGACCGTGAATAACGAAGATCGCAGCCCTGTGTCCGTCGATGATGATCGCACCGAAGGTAGTATAAAGAAAATGGGTGGCAACTTCAAAGAGGGTGCTGGCAATCTCGTTGGTGACGAGAAGATGAAGCGCGAAGGACAGGCCGACCAAGCCAAAGGAACGCTTCAGAACGCTTGGGGAAGTGTTAAGGATAAAGCTAGCGAAGTCACCGGAAGTGATGATCGATAGAGTTATGAACTCGAAGCTGCGGGATTATTCCCCCAGCACCTTTCCAGCAAAACAGCCACAGGAGGCTTCCGTGATCGGATTTGCCGTCACTTTACTCATTATCGCAGCTGTTGCAGCTATTTTAGGTTTCAGCGGAATCGCGGGAGCATTAGCCAATGTAGCAATTGTCATTTTTGTGCTCGCGCTAATCGCCGCGATCGTGCTGTTTGTGATCGGACGGAAGGCAGCGAGCGCTCTCACGGACTAACGTCCGCTTTAACTTCCCACGGGTTGTCTAGAGGTCAGACGCATTCGACCTAAGGCGAAGAGTAGTCAACTCGATGAGGTGCCGTCGGCGCGCTTTAACCGGTTACTTCCAATACCATGTTGGTTGGGGTTTCCGCTGCGCGCCGAACGTCGGTGAAGCCGGCTTCCCGGCACACCTCCGCCAGCCGCTTCTGGCCCGCCTGGGCGCCCAGTCCGAGCCCGACCTCCTGCGACAATGAGTTGGGCGTGCAAATTGTGCACGAGGCTGCATAAAAAATTTGCCCGAGCGGGTGCATGTTCTCACCCATGGAGTCCCCGGCCAATGGCTCGACCAGCATGAACGTTCCGCCCGGAGCCAATGTGTCGCGAATGTGACGCGCGGCGCCGACTGGATCGCCCATGTCGTGCAGAGCATCGAACATGCATGCGAAATCGAAGCCGTCGCCATCAAAATCCTGAGCCTTGGCCACCTGGAATGTTATGTTGGACACGCCGGCGGCCGCGGCTTTCTTCTTCGCTTCCTCAATTGAAGGGGCGTGGAAATCGATGCCGTGAATATTGGAGTTGGGATAGGCCTGAGCCAGCAGCACGGTCGAAGAGCCGTGGCCGCAGCCGATATCGGCGACTTTGGCACCCGATTTGAGCTTGGCCTCCACCCCGCTCAGCGCGGGAATCCAGTTGTCGATCAGATTGGCCTGATAGCCTGGGCGGAAAAAGCGGTCGGTGCCGCAGAACAGGCATGCGGGATGATCGCCCCAGGGCCGCCCTTCACCGTTCTTGAAAGTCTCGGTTGCTTTTTCATGCCCGGCAAACTGTGACACAATGAGCTGGAAAAAGCCTTGCATGCACGCCGGCTGCCCCTCCCGAGTGAAGACCAATGCCTGCTCGGGTGTGATCGAGAAGGTTTCCTCCCCTGCGTGATGCTGGACATAGCCGGCCGCGCAAACAGAGCCGAGCCACTCGTGGAGATACTTCGGGTTGAGGTTGGTTTTTTCGGAAAGTTCCTCCACCGTTAGGCGGCCGGCTCCGTCGAGCGCGGTAAACACACCGGCCTGGTCGCCGAGATAGGCCATGAACAGGCTGAGCGAGCCGGCGACATCGCCGATCACCTTACCAACCAGGTCGTCGAGCGCGGATTCATCGATTGTGTCGGTCATTGGATGCATTCCTTTCGCTAAAACCAATATGCGACCCGGCACCTGCCCCTAGCATCAGCAGAAGACACTTGCGACTTAATCGCCCGGTTGACCTTCTGGCGAGACCGCACCGGAGTTAACTAAGACTAGACGGTCGCAAATGTCCGGTTTCCACCCATGATTGCCGCTTAGCAGCCGGTCGGCCCCCGACCGATTGCGGACATGAAAAGAGGACGTCCTGCCCCACGCGTGTTGCCCACTCCGAGCCTGATGTTGAAAACTGCTGTCCATATCGGCGGAGCTCAAGCCGCTTGCGGGGTCAGTCCAGTCGTCGCCGCAGGTATTTTTCCAGCCTGCCATCCAGCCCAGCTGGTCGCTGCGCCGATTGCGAAGCCAGTCA
>JAZKHF010000161.1:4508-16875 GCA_040385545.1 Pseudomonadota bacterium | reverse complement strand
ACCTTCACCTTCGCGCTGACCTACCTCGATCCGATCTACGACAGCTTCCCCAACGCGTCCGCCTTCACTCCCGGCCTGACGGTCGGTCCGGCGAACCTGACGGGTGTGCGGCCCGGCAACATTCCGGAATTCGCGCTGTCGACGGGCGTGGTCTACACCCAGCCGATCACCAACGGCGTCAACCTGGTCCTGCGGTCCGATTTCTACCACGAATCGAACGTCCAGATCGCCGAGGGCGCGCGCTTCAAGCGTGAGGTCACCGCACTCAACGGCGCGGCGATCCTGCAGTTCGACAAGGGGCTGGAACTGTCGGTCTGGGGCCGCAACCTGACCAACGACAAGTATCTGGGCCAGATTTTCCCGTCGGTCGCCCAGTCGGGCAGCCTGTCGGGCTATCCCAGCCAGCCGCGGACCTACGGCGTGACCGGACGGTTCCGTTTCTGACCGCGTACGAGAGCAGTCGAGCCGTGTCCGGCTTGGTCTGCTTTGGATGAATTAGGGCGGCGCGCGGTGTGCCGCCCTTCCATTTCCTCTTGGCGAGGCCGATCCTTTCGGCCATGCAACCATTAGCCCGCCGGGATGATCGTTCTTTTGCCCAGTGCAAATGGACCATGATCGTGGCGAAGCAACTGAAGAGGGCGACGACGTATCGTGGAAGTCATGTGGCTGAACCGCGCACGGCAGGGTCGGGAACGGAACGCTCCGGCGTTCCCCGCCCGACACCACCTCCCGCGCCCGCACCGCCACCGGCCCCCGCTACATCGTCCAAAATGGTGACCGCGGTCCGGCCTCGTGCCGGTCGCCGGGCTACACCGGGGACTGAACATGTCGGCGCGCCGTCGGCATGTAACGACTAGGAGAAGACAATGGCAGAAGCGAAAAAGGCGGGCGCAGCTCGCGGTGGCATTTCGAAGCCCGTGACCCCCTCCCCCGAGCTGGCCGCGATCGTCGGCGCAGACCCGCTTGCCCGCAGCGAGATCGTCAGCAAGATGTGGGACCACATCAAGAAGAACAATCTCCAGAATCCCGAGAACAAGCGCGAGATCCTGGCCGACGACAAGCTGAAGAAGGTCTTCGGCAAGGACAAGGTCACGATGTTCGAGATGAACAAGCACATCAGCAACCACGTGAAGGGCTGATCCAGCCCACACGTCGTCGTCGACGGCAACACGCCCGGCCGCGGACCCTCCGCGGCCGGGCGTTTTCGTTTGTAATAGCTTGCAGGCCCGCAGAGTAGCGATCGGGCACCGGGAAGCGGGCAGTAGGACCATCGCGTGCTGTGAAGTCCATATCGGTTGCACGTCTTAAAGGCTGCACGACGGGTAATGGGTCATAGGTCCCTGTGCGCCGTCGAAACAACGGTCACTTGTCAGGCCTTCTATCCACTGGCATCGTTGATCGGCACCGACCGCTCGGGAGCAGGGCAGATAACGACGGCCGCGGCGGGACTGCGCGTCGCCCAGCCGGTACCGCCGCCGTTGCCATCCCACACCTAAAGCCCGCGTTGAACGACAGGATCGGCGTTGCTGCCGATATCCGACTATCGTCCGACCGCGCTTCCGCGTCGCACGTTTCGTTCGCATCATGAGGTGCAATTCCGCGGGTCGCGTCACCGTAAGTGACAGACCCGTTAGCATCCGCGCCTCCTAGACTGGTGTCGAGCAGCCGAAGGCCGGGCTCACCGCAACGCTACCGCACCAGTGCCTAAACCCCTTCAGCGAAGCCACGCCGTTCGTCCCAAGGCACCACTGGACCGATATTGCGCAGGCTGCCACCGTTGACGGGCAGACTGTATGCTACGGTATTAAACCCTCCTGTTGACCAAGTCGTGCCGACCCGGAGCCGTGTCGCTGCCACGGCCCGGGCGTGCGTGAACGTCCAAGTGAGCGAACCGTGACAGGCCGGCGCTGTCGGGAGCGGCGTCGGTCGCGCCCTACTGTCAACACCGCTTCGCGGTTAGAATAAGACAGTACGTGATAGACTCGGATGCCGTTTGACCGGAAAACGGGGTTCGAGCTGCTGGCTGGGCGGGAGACACGCCGCGATGCGCGCCCGTATCACAAATCCTTTGCAAGCGTTTGTTTGTACGTGGCGTTAGACTCGGCGTGCCGAACCGCGGCCGAGCTGTTCGGGGTACACCACGCGATGTCGTCGTGCGCGACGATCCGGGCGGCCATAAAGGCAAGGTCATTCGCCAAGCCATCCGCAAAGACGGCGTGCATTTCATATTTCCCCCACCCAACAGCCTCGACCTCAACTCGATCCGGCAACCGTTTTCCAAGCTAAAGGCTCCACCGCGAAAAGCCGACGAGCGATCCGCCGATGTGACCTGGAAGCGCATCGGCTCCCTCCTCGGCCACTTCATCCCGAGGGGACCGCAACATCGCGTCAACTCAGGATGCGCGCCGACACGATCCGATCACGCTCTAGATCGTCGCGGTGAGGACGACGCTGAACGCACGAGGCGCCGCCGAACCACATTCAAATTACAAGAACAAAAAAAAGCCCCAAGTCCTTAGACCCGGGGCTCTCTTAGTTACGGTCGTATTCGAAGCTTAGGCGTACAGGCCCAGACCCGTGGCCGGGCCGACACCGTCGATGTCGAACAAACCGGTGACGCCCGTTACGCCCGTGATCTGCACGATGTCGGTGAACGCCGCGACGGTCGCGCCGACGGCCGCATTCGTGTCCGACAGCTCACCGATGTAGGTGTTGCCACCGTAGGTGAAGGCGATCGTACGCTGCAGACCGTCGAACGAGGAGACGTTGTACTCCTGCTCGACCAGCTGGATCGCAGCCAAAAGGCTGGTCGAGCTGTTGATCGCCGATGCCAGCGTCGAGTTGGCCTGAACCACGCCATTGCTCACCGAGCTGTTCGCCGGATCGCCTGCGACGCTGCCGATGAAAGCAGAGCCGAAGTTGATCACGTCGGCAGTCGCCGTGAACGTGTCGTCGCCGTTGTTCAGGACGCCATCGGCACCCGCGGCTCGCGTTCCGATCTGGAACCCGTTCGCGCTCTCGACACCAGCCTGTGCACCGCGCGGCGCATCGCCGTTGGCGATGGTGAGCGTGTCACGCGCACCATCGCTACCCAGGTTGAAGGTGTCGATGCCAGCACCACCGCTGATCGCATCGTTGCCGGTGCCACCAGTAATCGTGTCGTTACCCGCACCACCGTTGAGCGTGTCGTTATCGGCACCACCGTCGATCGTGTCGTTGCCGTCACCACCGTTGATCGTGTCGAGTCCGATACCACCCGTCAGCGTGTCGTTGCCGGCACCGCCGGTGATGCTGTCGTTACCCGAACCGCCGGTCACCGTAACGGTGCGTGCACCGGTCACAGCCCCTGCGTTGAACGTCAGCGTCTCGAGCACGGTTGCGTCGTCGTTCGTGCCGAAGATGCCATCGGCACCCGCGCCAGTCCGAACGTTCCGCAAACCGCTACCGTCGACGACCAGGTTGGCCGACGCCGTCTCGAATGCCGAGTTGAAGACCGTGACGTTATAGCTCGTCGCGGTTCCGGCCGTGCCAGGAGCGGCCAGCGTAGTGCCGGCCGTACCCTGCACACCGCTCAACAGGTTGATCGTCTCGACCGAGAAGATGCCCGTAGCCAGCGTCGCTGGCGGACCGGCAACCGCAGGAGCATAGGCGACGACCAAGTTCACCGGGTTGGTGGTACCGTTGCCCGAAACGTTCAGCGTGTCGCTGCCCGTGCCACCATCAGCGAGATCGGCTGCCGTATACGAGCTGCCGAAGTTGATGACGTCGTTGCCAGCGCCCGCCGTCACCGAGTCGTTGCCGCCACCGGCAGCGGTGTTCACCGTGCCGAGGTTGAACGTATCGGCGAAGTTCGAGCCGATGAACGTGGTGCTGTTACCTGCCACGACATCGTTGAGCGTCACTGCCGGGGTCGCGAAGTTGAGCGGGCCACCGGTGGTGTAGTTGGCGATCGAAACGGTCGAACCGCTGGCGTTCGCGCCAACGTTGATCGTGTTCACGCTGGCAGCCTGCGAATAGAAGCCTGCCGTGTACGAGAACTGGGTGTTCGCATCGTCGCCGTTGCCGGCGACGCCGTCCGGACCTGCACCGACCAGGTTGATCTGCTCGATGCTCGTGAAGCGGCCGTTGAAGCCGACGTCAGCGATCTCGACCGGACCAGCCGTCGTGCCGTTGATCTGCAGTGCGTCGTTATCCGCACCGCCGTCGACCGTGTCCGCATCGGAGTTGAACTGCGTCACGGTCAGAACGACCGTATCGTTGCCCGCACCGCCGCGGATGGTGTCGAACCCGTCACCACCGGTGAGCACGTCGTTGCCCTCGCCGCCATCCAGAACATCAGTACCGGCACCGCCGTTGAGGGTATCGTTGCCGCCAGCGCCGTTGAGGGTGTCGTTGCCGGCACCGCTGGTGACCGTGTCGTTACCTGCACCGGCGTCGACGACGTCGTTGCCCGCACCGGTCGTGATCGTGTCGGCACCTGCACCGCCCGTGACATTGAGCGCCTTGAGGGCGGTGAGCCCGCCCGCAGCGACCGTCAGGCTGTTGAACGTGGTGGTATCGGCATTGGCGCCGGTGCCACCAAGTTCGTTATCGGCACCCAGGCCCGTGACGACACCAGTGTTATAGGCGCTCGCGTCGATCGACAGCGGAACGTTGTCCTGAACGCCCGTGTTGTCGACGGTGACTGTCATGGCAGCACCAACGCCGGCCGCGTCGTTGTTTGCTCCGGCAACGGCCACCGCCGCCTCGGGAGCGCGCAAAACCACGCGTTCGAAATTGACGATCGCGTTGGCCGTCAGGTTGAGCGTGTCGGCATAGATGGCGCCGCGCGCCTGGCCGTTGGCGACGAAGCCACCGCCGTAGACGAACAGATCCGTACCGGCACCACCGTCGGCGATCTGACCGGCCTGACCGAAGAACTGGTAGTTCGAGTTCAGCGTATCGTTGCCGGCTCCCAGACGGATCGGACCATTGGTCGCGGGCGAACCCTGGACCGCAGCGCCCGTCGCCGGGTTGATCGTGCCCTGGAACAGCGTGACGGTGTCGTCACCCGACCCCGTAGTCACTGCGCCCGAGCCGGTGTTGACCGTCAGGCCAACCGTGTAGGCACCGGCGTTGACGTCGTCATCGCCTGCGCCGGTCGAACCGACATTGACCGTACGGATGCCCGAAGCCTGTGCGAGGGTACCGAGCGTAACCTCGGAATTCAGGCCGGCCGCCGTCTGATCGCCCGATGCGCCGACGGTCAGGTCGGTAACAAGAGCTTCCAGACCCGCCTTGTTGGCGAACAGGTCATCGGTGATGACCGTGTTGCTGACGACGACCACCGAGTCGACGCCGGCAGTGCCGTCGTCCGCGATGATGTCGGCTGCGACGAACTCGCCCGGTGCGAAGAAGTAGCCATCGCTGCCTTCGCCGCCGTTCATGGTGTCCGTACCCAGACCGCCCGTCAGGAAGTCGTTGCCCGCACCACCGTTGAGCGTGTCGTTCCCCGCGTTGCCAACGAGCTGATCGTCGCCGAGGCCGCCCGACAGCGTGTCGTTGCCGGCACCGCCGGTCAGCAGATCGGCGGAAGCGCCGCCCGTGACGTTCACCGCACGCGTTCCGGTCAGGCCAGCGGCGTTGACGTTCAGCACCTCGTTGGTGGTAACATCGTCAGCCGTACCCGACACACCGTCCGGACCCGCGACAACGACGCCCGAACGGAGCGCCGAGCCGTTGATCGCGAAGGTGGTGCCGGCGTCGACGTTCGCGTCGACCAGGCTCACCGTATACGACACCGCCGAACCTGCGCTCGCTGTGGTGATGTTCAGCGCCTCAAAGCCGGTGAAGTTCGCACCGAATGCAAGGTTATAGGCAGCCGCCCCAGTCAGGTTGGTGTTGGTCGGCAGAACGCCGCCCAGACCATTCACCGCGCCGCCGAGCACCAGCGTGTCGGTCCCGGCCCCGCCGGTCAGCACGTTGTTGAAGTTTGCCAGGGCAAAACCGCCGATCAGCGTGTCGTCGCCTGCGCCCAGCACGACCGCGCCGGTGTAGCCCTGTGTGGCGGCCGACGAAGTCAGATGCCCGAGGGCGATCAGAGCCGCCTGCTGCGCAGTCTGGTTCTGCAGAACAACCGTGTCACTGCCTGCGCCCGTTGTGACGCTACCTTGGCCGAACACGGTCAGGCCAGCAGTGTAGGTGGCTGCGACGACATCATCGTTGCCGGCATAGACCGTCCGGACGCCGATGGTCTCGGCATTGGTGCCGATCGTGACTTCCGCAGCGCCGCCGACGAAGCCGGTGGTGACGTTGGTCGCAAGACCTTCGATCCCCGTCCGCCCCGCGAACTGAACGTCCGTCAACGGAGTCGACGACGTGATCGCGAGATAATCGACGTCGCCAGCGACCGCGCCGGTATCGTTAATCGGCTCGTTGGTGACGAACTCGCCATCGGCGAAGACGTAGGTATCGCTACCGTCGCCACCGTCGAAGCTGCCTACCGTGCCGTCGGCACGGAAACCATCGATCCCGGCACCGCCGTTGATGATGTCATTGCCGGCACCGCCCAGGATCTGATCCACGCCGCCGCCGCCGTTGAGCGTGTCGTTGCCCGCGCCACCAACCAAGAAATCGGCCGCCTCGCTGCCCGTGATGTTATCGGCACCGCCGCCAGCATTGTAATAGGTGCTGTTTTGCGTACCCGCAAAGCTCGCGATGTCGGAGGCCGACGAGCCAAGTACTGCCTGGATGAACGAGCCGCGTGCGGTACCGCTGACGTCGCGGACGTCGAAGCGAACACCCGCCTGGGTGGACGAGAAGAACACCCCCTCGTCATCCGTCCGAACGACACCGCCGGTCAGATTGCCCGCTGCGTCTTCCGACTGAATCTGAACCGCAAGGGTCGAAGTCCCGGCGTCCACGCCGCTGCCGTTTCCGACCGCTGCGCTGGTGAAGGTAACGCGAACCTCAGACGTCACCGCGCCGGCGACGGCCTGGCCGCTGAGAACGATGTTGTCGATCGGCGCGACCGTGCCGCCGTTGTTGGCAAAGGTGAAGTTCGAACCGGTGTCGATGGTCGAACCTGCGGCCGTTCCCAGCTGGAGACGAACCGTGTCGACCGTGCTGTTCGCCATCTGAACGTTAAGAACGTTCGTGAAGTCCGCGACTCCATCACCATTCGCATCCGACGTCAGGTCGAGTGCGGTCCCGGTAAAGTTCGCCTGGACGGCAACGACGTTCTGCGAGTCAGTGCGCGTGCGCGTGTCGACGGTAACGATTCCGGCCTTGTTAGCCTGCGCGCCCAGCTGAACGACGTTGTAGTTGGTGACCAGCGTTTCGATGTTCACGACATTCGTGAAGTCGAGATCCGACAAGTTGTTCAGGTTGTTCGCAGCACTGTTCTGCGCGTTGGTCAACTCGAGCGCATCCACGCCGGCATTGCCGTCGAGAACGTCGTTTGCCGACAGCAGCTTGCCCGGCTGGGTCGTATCCTGCGCACCGACGAAGCGATCCGCGACCGTCGTGCCGGTGAAGGTGTCGTTGCCCGTGGTCAGAATGAACTGACCCGGCGTCGTCGGCGGCGGTGCCGGCGGTGCGACGTCGTTATCGGTGATAACCGCGGTCAGGTTTGCATTGGCGGCCAGCGGAACGCCGGTCACCGACAGGATCACGGTCTCGGCCGACTCGACGATCGTATCATCGACCACGCCGATCGTCAGGAACTTGACGGTCTCGCCGGGGGCGAAGGTGATCTGCTGCGACGTCGCAGCGTAATCAGCGCCGGCCGTTGCCGTGCCACCGCTGGTCACGACGGTGATCGTCGTCGCCGTGGCCTGAGCCGCCGACAATGTGAAGGTGTACGTCAGCGGCGCGCCGCCCTCTGCACCGTTCGACGACGACACACCGACCGTCAGGCCAGCTGGCGGCGGGGTGGTCGTGCCACCACCGGCGACCGTGGCCGGACCGGTGTTGACGGTCTGCGCCGTACCGCCTGTGGGCGTCAGCGTGAAGACGCCGGCGGTCGTGCTGTCGAACACAAAGTTCTGGGTCGTACCGGCGTTAGCGAACGAAATGACCGGGTTCTGCGCGTCCGGCAGGTTCGGGTTCGGCGCCGGGAAGGTCACAACAGTGCTGTTCGGACCGCGCAGGATGATCGATGAGCCCGAGCGCTCGACGGTGTACTGGCTTGCCGAACCGGCGAGGATGATGCGGTCACCGCCTGCATTGAAGTCAGGCGTGAAGGTGTTGTTGCCGCCGTTGATCGTGACGGTCTCGCCGCCAGCGGTCGAACCCGAAATGGTGTTCGTACCGCCCGAGACGGTGAACGATTCACCCTGAGTGAGGTTAATCTGAGCCATGGTATTCCTACCCCTTGGAGAAGCTGTAACTAGCTGTTTAAGTACTGGAAAAAATCAACCGTAGCGGAAGAAGTCGAACCCGACCGCCTGCTCTGCGGTCGCTTCGTTGAACACGAACACGTTCGGGTTCGCCGCGCCGACCAGCGTAATCTGCGAGGAGACGCCGTTGGTCAGGAACGAGATCACCAGGTCGCTGCCGACAGAGCCGAAGCTGTACGAGCCGCCGTTGGCGTTGATCGCCACGACGCGATCGTCCGACGTGAAATTGGTGATCGTCGAGATGTTCGGCGTCTGAGCATCGTCCGTGTACGTCACGCCCGCATTGGCCGCGTTGTACGTGGTAGTGCCCGACAGCGTATTCGCCGCCGGGGGCGGAGGCGTCGCCGTCGAGCGGAAGAAGTCGAACCCGACCGCCTGCTCCGCCGTAGCCTCGTTGAAGATGAAATTGTTGCCTGCAGCGCCCGCCAGCGTGATCTGCGTGCTGACGCCGTTGTTCAGGAACGAGATCGTCAGATCCGAACCCACGCTTCCGAACGAGTAGCTGCTCGTCGCGACGTCGGTCTGGATGATGTCACCGGCCGTGAAGTTGCTGATCGTGGTGATATTCCCCGCCGAACCACTCTCCAAATAGGTAACGTTCCCAACCGCCGCATTGAAGCCCGTGTTGGTGCCCGCAGGGATACCCGGGCCATCGATTCGGACGCCCTCGTTAACGTCCGTCACCGTCACGATGGCGGCCTGCGTCACAGCAAGACCACCCTGATCGGTGGCGACGACGTTGACGTTGTAGACGTTGCTGTTTGTAGAGCTACGCGGCGTCTCGAAATCGGGAGCGGCACGGAACGTCACGACGCCGGTCGGGCTCACGTTGAACAGTGCCGCGTCGGCACCGGCCAGCGTGTACGTCAGCGTGTTCGGAGCCGCCGCGCCGTCAGGATCGATTGCGGACGCAGTCAGAACCGTCCCCGCACCATTCTCGGCGAATGTCACCGACTGCGGCGCAGTGGCAAACGTCGGCGTTTCGTTGACGTTCGTTACGTTAACCGTCGCGACCTGAGTAGCGCTCAGCCCGCCCTGGTCCGTCGCGACGACGTTGAAGCTGTAGACGTTGCTGTTCGCAGCACTACGCGGCGTCTCGAAATCCGGATTTGCACGGAACGTCACGACGCCAGTTGTGCTGACATTAAACAGAGCGGCGTCGGCACCGGTCAGCGAATAGGTCAGCGTGTTCGGAGCCGCCGTGCCGTCCTGGTCGGTCGCGGCTGCGATCAGAACCACACCCGTGCCATTCTCGCCGAAGTTCACCGTCTGCGACGCCGTCGCAAATGTCGGTGTCTCGTTGATGTTGGCGACGTTCAGCGTGACTGCGCGGACAGCCGTCAGGCTGGGAACATCGTCGTCGGTCGCGGTCACGGTGAAGTTGTAGACCGATTTCGCTTCGAAGTTGGCCGACGTCCGCAACGTGACGGCGCCCGTAACCGCATTGATGTTCAGCAGCCCCGCGTCGGCACCGCCGAGCGAGTAGGTCAGGATCGTATCCGAATCCACGTCGGTCGCTGCCGCGGTATACACCACAGTCCCGACCGGCGCATTCTCCGCCACCGTCGCCGTGGTAGGCGAGGTGATGACGGGGTTCTCATTCACATCGTTGACCGCGAGGGTCAGGACACGCGACGCGGTGAGCGCCGGGTTGCCGTTATCCGTTGCGATGACTGTGAAGGTGTAACTCGACTTCGCTTCGAAATTCGCCGCATTGATCAACGACACCGTGCCGTTGACCGGGTTGATCGAGAAGAACCCGTTATCCCCCCCGGTGCCGAGCGAATAGGTAACCGCAGAACCTGCGTCGCGATCGATCGCAGCAACGGTGTACACTGCAGCATTGGGCCCAGCATTCTCGCTGATCGCTGCAGCCGTCGTGGGCGACGTGATGATCGGCGCCTCGTTCACATTCAGGATCGGCAACGTCACGGTGCGCGACGAACTGAGCGCCGGGCTGGCGTTGTCGGTCGCGACGACCGTGAACGTGTAGGTCGCCTTGGTCTCGAAATCGGGCGACGCGTTCAGAGTTACGGTACCGTTCGTCGCGTTGATCGAGAACAGCCCATTGTCACCGCCCGTACCGAGCGAATAGGTGATCCCATTGCCCTCAGGATCGGTCGCAGTCGCAGTGTAGACCGCTACTCCCGTTTGATTCTCGCCGATTGCCGCAGCAGTCGTCGACGACGTGATCACCGGCGCTTCGTTCACATTCGTGACCGCAACTGCGACGTTCTGCGTCGTAGTACCACCGGCACCCGTAGCGGTGACCGTAACGTTGTAGGTCGCCTTGGTTTCGAAGTCAGCCGGCGTGCGCAGCGTCGCGACGCCTGTCGCCGTATCGAAATTGAACGCAGCCGCATCGGCACCGCTCAGCGCGAACGCCGTGGCGCCGGCTGCGTTGGCATCGAACACGACAGTCGAAGCCGCAGCATTTTCGGCAACCGTCGCGGTCGCGCCCGAGGTGAACACCGGACCTTCGGCGACATCAGTGACGTTGATCGTAACTGTCTGGGTCGCCGTCAGCCCCCCGGTGGCCGCGTCGGCTGCGGTGACGACAAAGGTGTAGGAGGACTTCGCCTCGAAGTCCGGCGAAGCGCGGAAGGTCACCGCGCCGGTGCCCGAGTTGATGTTAAACGCCCCGGCATCCGCGCCCGAGATCGAATAGATCAGCGTCGTGCCGGCGTCGACGTCGACCGCGGCAGCGGTGAACACAGTGGTCGTCGTCGGAATATTCTCCGGAGTCGTCGCCGTTGCAGTCGCCGACGTGAACGTTGGCGCTTCGTTGACGTTCGACACGGTCACGGTGATCGTCTGCGTCGCCGACAGGGCGGGCGTACCGTTATCGGTCGCAGTCACAGTGAAGCTGTAGCTTGGCTTGGCTTCGAAGTTCGCCGAACTGCGCAGCGTGACGACGCCCGTCGCAGCGTCGATGTTGAACAGCGCAGCGTCGGTGCCACCGATCGTGAACACGATCGCGTTACCCTGCGTGTCGGCAGCGTTCGCGTCATAGACGATCGTCGCAACCGGCGCATTCTCGGCAACCGTTGCGGTGAGCGCAGACGTGAAGCTCGGCGCGGTGTTGGCCGGAGCGGGCGTGACCGGGATCGGATCGGTGTCGCCCGACGACAGTGCGACGGCCAGAATGCCGCCGAGGATCAGAACACCGCCAACGATGTAAGGGGTGAGATCGGTATCATCGTCGTCGTCGCTGCTGGTCGTCTGAGCCGCAGCGGCGGGCTCGGCAGCGGCGACGGGCTCGGCAACCATCGCCATCGGCGCGGGAGCGACCAGTGCCGCAACCGGCTGGACGGTCGTGGTCAGCGCTTCGTCAGCCTTCACATCGGCCTTGGCCGCAGCGGCTTCGGCCTCTGCAGGAACGACCACCGACTTCGTGGCGACTGCCTTGCCGTCTACGGTAACCGCATGGACGGCTGGCACCACGACGGTGTTCGCCTGTGAGTTACGCTTCGTCATTGACATCCCCTTTAGCACGCGAAGAAACGGGCGCGCAGGACGCCCAAACCCTATGTGGTTTGCATGATTGGACGAAAAGAAGGGTGATTGCAAGCGGCATGTCGGGGCGAAATCGCTCGGATTTCGGCGGTATTCAGCGGCGTGTGGACGTTTCGCCACACACTTGGATCGATGGCGGACAAAGCCGTTCCGGCAAACGGTTTACCGCGCTCGTCCGCACGGATGCGCAACGAGCGCGAATATCCGCCGATCGGACCGTTGCCGTTACGGCCTGAGCGTCAACGCTCGCCCATCGATTCGCCAACAGTCTTCAGCAAGGGCTTGGTAAGATAGCGGAAAACCGTGTGCTCGCCGGTCTTGATCTCGGCGGTCGCCGTCATGCCGGGCTGCAGCTCGATCCGGTCGCCCGGATTGGGCACGCGCATCCGCCGCGTATCGACCGACAAATGGACGCGGTAATAGACCTGCCCCTGCCCGCCCGGCGTCGCCGACGGCTCGCTGATCGTGTCGGG
>JAZKHF010000161.1:0-4408 GCA_040385545.1 Pseudomonadota bacterium | reverse complement strand
AGGTCCTGGATATACTTGTTCTGGATGTTGACGCGCTGGCCGCCGATGTCGCTGACCGAACGCTCCATCCGCAGGACTTCGCTGCGACTGACGTCGCCCGACTTCACCAGCGGATAGTTCAGCGCCAGTTCCTGCTTCGACAGACTTTCCATCCGCCCGAGCGCCGCCATCTGTTCGGCGAGCGCACCGCGACGCTTGGCATAGAGCGCACGCTCGTTCGCGACGAAGGCGGGGAAACCCGCTGTATCGCGCGGGAAATTGAGTGGCCGGCCGAACAGTTCGGCCTCCACGCGAGCGCGCGTGCTCTTCAACGCTGCGACGCGGGCGCGGACTTCGTCGACGCCGGCGGTGACCTGGATCGGGTTGAGCGTGATCAGCAACTGGCCGCGCTTCACCTTGTCGCCCTCGCGGACCAGGATCTTCGCGATCTCACCACCGTTGGTCGACTGGATGATCTGGACGCGACCCGACGGGATCACCTGACCCGGAGCGCGGGTGATCTGGTCGAGCCGCGCCCATAGCGACCAGGCGACGAAGCCGATGATCAGCGCGGCGGTCAGGACGACGATCATCGCCGCCGGGCGTGGCTTGGACAGGCTCATGGCTCAGGCCGCTCCGCTCATGTTGCGCGCCGCGGCCGCCGCAGCCGCCGCCGCTTCTTCCGCCGCGACCTGGTTCGCGGTCTTCACCTGCGCCGTGCCCTGCCGCTGGAGATCGGCCAGCACCGCCTGGGTCGGGCCGTCATGCGTCAGCCGCCCGTTCGCCATCACGATCACGCGCGTGCACAGCTGGAGCAGCGCCAGCTTGTGGGTGACCAGCACCATCGTGCTGTCGGGGGTCAGCCGCCCGGTTAGCGCCTGCATCACCGCGCCTTCGGTCCCCATGTCGAGGTTGGAGGTCGGCTCGTCGAGCAGCCACAGCTTGGGGTTGGCGAGCAGCAGCCGCGTCAGCCCGGTCAGCGTCCGCTGCCCGCCCGACAGCCCGCGACCGCCCTCGGCGATCGGCAGGTCGAGGCCGAGCGGATGCGACGCGATCAGCTGAATCAGCCCGGTCGTCGCCGCGACCTGCAACACCGCCTGGTCACCCGGATCGCTCAGCCCCATCAACAGGTTCTCGCGCAACGTGCCGTTCACCAGCCGGAAGTCCTGCGGCAGATAGCCGACGTCGCGCCGCAGCACGCTCTCGGCGATCCGCGCCATGTCCAGCCCGTCGAGCGTCGCGATGCCGCGCATCGGGGCATACAGCCCGGCCATGATCCGCAGCAGCGTCGTCTTGCCGGACCCAATGCCGCCGATCAGCCCGACGCGCTCGCCCGCGCGGATGTCGAGCATCGGGATGACCAGCCCGTCCTTGGTGCCCGGATAGGCGAATTCGACACGCTCGAGCTTCAGCGCGCCCTGCAGGCTGTCGGGCCGCAGCGCCGACGTGCCGAGCTGGCCGTCCGCCGGCATCTGCAGGATGTTGTCGAGCGCCTTGAGCGACGAGCGGGCATAGCCCCACTGGACGATCATGCCGGGCAGCTGCGCGATCAGCGGCCCGTTGACGCGACCGGCGATGATCGTCGCCGCGACCAGGCCACCGGTCGTCATGTTGCCGCGCGCGACCTCGATCGCACCGAAGGCGATCAGCGCGACATAGGCGATCTGCTGGAGCGACCCGAACACGCTCTGCGCGATCGACGACCATTTGCGGACCGGCTCCTCGTCGCGGATCACCGCTTCGATCAGCGCGTTCCAGCGCGTCAGCATGTACCAGCCGCCGCGGTTGGCCTTGACCGTCTCGGCGCTGTCGAGCGTCTCGACCAGCAGGCCGTTCTTGCGGTTGCCGGTCACCTGAGCGCGATCGGTGCCTTCGCGGATCAGCCGCGCCAGGATCGCGGCGAGCACCAGCGACAGCGGGAAGAAGATCAACGGCACCAGGACGATGATCCCGCCGAGCCACCAGATGACGAAGATGAAGAACAGCGCGAACGGGAAGTCGGCGAGCAGGAACAGCGTCGCCGAGGAATAGAGCGAGCGGACCTGATCCATGCCGCGCAGCTGCGCCGCCATCGTGCCGACGCCGCCGCTGCGCGCATCGAGCCGCACCGCCTGTGCGCGGGCGAAGAAATATTCGCTGACCTCGAGATCGATCTCCGCCGCCTCGCGCTCCATCAGCAGCGACCGCACGGCGCGCAGCAGGAAGTCGAGGCCAAGCGCGATCATCACGCCGACGGTCAGCACCCACAGGGTCGAGAAGCCGCCGCGCGGGATGACGCGGTCATAGACCTGCATCGAATAGAGCGAGGTAACGAGCGCGATGATGTTGACCATCACGGTCGCGACCAATGCGGTGACCAGCGAGCCCTTGCGACGCATCAGCGCGTCGCGGAAGATCTGCGATGCCGGCGGCTGTTCCCCGCTGCGCGCGGCGTCGGGGAAGGTGACGCGCCAGAACCGCATCGCGCCGTCATGGGTGCGCACTTCGCTGGCGTGACCGATGCGGACACGCAGCAGGTCGTGCGATTCCCATTCCTCGGCGATCGCCCAGCCGGCGTCGTCGCTGAACACCAGCGCGGGAAGCTGATGCGCACGCGGGCGGCGCGGCAGCTGTTCGGGCGGGTTCCAGCCGAGATCGCCGCACAGCCGCGCCAGCGCATCGCGGTCGTCACCGACGTCGCTGACGCGGTCGCGCCAGTGCGGGTTGAGATCGGTCGCGGTCGCGCGCGCCAGGTCGGCGACGATATCGGTCAGGCGCTCAGTCATTCTTCGGGCGATCCGTGATCGTCGCGGCCAACCGCGGTTGCGGCTGCCAGCGGCAGGTCTGGAGCAGGATGCGCGCGGCCGACGCCATCGCCGCGAATTCGGAATCCGACGATCCGAGCTCGGCGCTGGTCGCCTCGCGCGTCGCGTTCATCACGTCGAGCCAGGTGCGGCGCCCGGCGATGAACTGGCGCTTGAAGCTCTCGGTCACGTTGGTTGCAGAGCCCGACGCGCTGACGCCGCTGACGATCCGGCCGCGCGCCGAGGCGTTTTCGACCAGATCGTTGGCGATGCGTTCGCGCAACTCGCGCTCGGACGTCAGGACGTCGAGTTCGGTCGATGTCTCGCGTGCCTTGGCGGCATCGGCGGCGGCCAGGTTTGACAGTCCACCGGAGGTCTGGGCGGTGACCGCGAGGCCAGCCCGCGAGCCGATGATGTTGTTGTAGCTGTACTGCGCCGACAGCTGCGGCCAGAACGCGCGCCGGGCCTGCTTGGTCTCCGCCTTGGCGACCATCGTCTGTGCGGTCAGCCGTTCGCGCCGCGGCGAACAGGCGATCGTCTCCTCGATCGCGTTGGTCGGATCGGGATGGTGCACCGCAGGGTCATAGGCCGGGACGTTCCCCGCGTCGTAGCTATTGTCGCCGACCAGCTGGAACAGCCGCGCGGTCGCGGCCTGCCGCTGTGCGACGACCAGCGCCAGATCCTGCTCGAGCTGGGCGACGCGCGACTTGGCGAGCTCGAGGTCCGACTGTGCGCTCACCTCCTGCTCGACGCGGCGGCCGATCGACCCGAGCAAGGCGCGATGTTCCTCCAGGCTTTCGCCCATGATCGCCTGGCGCTTCGCCATCCGGGCGATGTCGAAATAGGCGGTGACGGTGTCGAGGGCGACGTTCATCACCGTCTCGTCGACTTCCGACGCCCGGACCAGCCGCTGCGCCTTTGCCCGGTCGATCGTCGCGCCGAGCCGACCGAAGGTATAGACCGGCTGGTCGACGACCAGCTGGCTGCCGAGCCCGCCCCCGGTCCCGACGGTGACGCCCTGCACGCCGACGCTGGGGAAGCGCAGGTTCTTTGCCGCCTTCACGTCGGAATTGGCCGCGCTCACCAAGCTGCGCCCCGCCTTGATCGAGGGATAATCCTCGGTCGCGCGCTCGACCGCCGAAAACAGCGCGGGGCTGACGGCAGCCGGGCGCGGGACGCTCGATAGCTCCGCCGCCGTTCGCGCGGGTGGACCCTGCACCGCGTCCTGCGCCTGGACGCCGCCGCCCAGCGCCGCCGCCAGCGCGACGAAGACGGTGCCGCGGACCCTCGTCATTCGCGCAGTGCCCGCTCGGACAGCCGCGTGATCGGGCTGAACAGATAGCTGAGGATCGAGCGCTTTTCACCCAGCAGGTTGACGTCGACCGTCATCCCGGGCCCGATCGGCAGCGGCTTGCCCTGCTGATCGACCAAGGTCCCGGCCTTGGCCTGAACGCGCACGACATAGTGGCTTTCGCCCGTCCGCTCGTCGACGGTCGCGTCGGGCGAGATCGTCGAGACGGTCCCCTCCATCCCGCCGAACACCGCGGATTCATACGCCGAGATGTTGAGCAACGCGGGCTGGCCGATGCCGACGCTGGCGATGTCCTTCGGATTGACCATCGCCTCGACCAGCAGATTGTCGCCGC
>JAZKHF010000160.1:0-7013 GCA_040385545.1 Pseudomonadota bacterium | reverse complement strand
CGCGCACGCCCTTGTCCTCGGCCACCAGCCGGTCGATGTCGGGGTTGGACTTGCGACAATATCCGCAAGCGTAATCGTAAAAATAGGTCATCACCACGTCGGGCTTGGCCGAGCCTTTCCACGACGATCCGAACGGAGTTTCAAGCGCGGCCCGGTTTGCGGCGAGCACCGGCGCATATTGGCCGTCGCGCAATGCCTCGGAAGCGTCGACCAGTATCTGTGGCTGCGTGACCAGCGCATCGCGCACCAGCTTCGTGCCGAACTGGGGCGCGGCGAGCAGCAGAAGGCCCGCCGTTGCCAGCGATCCGATCAAGCCCCCACCCAATGCCGCGATTACAACCGCGCTCCGCCCCACGCTCATGTTTCGCAATTGACCCTTTTTTCTTTCTTGTCTTTTTTCAGCTCGGCACAAGACACCAAGGCGATGTCCTGCGCTCGGATATGGTCGGGCGTACCGCTAGGAATCCCCGCCATCGCCATTCGCGCGCTGGTCAGCGCAAGCTTGGGATTTCCCTCGAGATTGTTGCGTTCGGCGGTCGCCAGCGCGGCACGCGCCCGGTCGCCCTCGCGGTCGTAAACGACGCCCAACTGCATCCAGGCGAACGGATTGTCATTGTCACGATTGACCGCCAGCTTGAGCACCTGCTTGGCTTCGGCAAAATTCTTCGAATCCTCGGACGCGATGAGTGCGTGACCCAGCATGACCGAGATCATCGGCTGGTCTGGCGCCTTGGCTACGGCTTGCCGAAGTACCGGGATCGCTTCCTTGGGGCGTCCCGATTCAAGCAGGATCTGGCCCTTCAACTCGAGGAAGAACGGATCGTCCGGTGCTTTCGCGAGCAGCCAGTCTGCCTCTGATACCGCTTTTTCGGGATAGGCGCCGAGGTGATAGGCATAGGCCCGGGCATAATGGGCGGGCACGCTCTGATCGCTTTCCGGATAGCGGATCGGCGCATTCCTGGAATCAACATAACCGATCAGCTTGGCCTTGACCCGCTGGAAACGCGCCTCGATCGCCGGATCGGTCGGCGTGTTCCACGCCGGGTCCTTAGTATAGACCTGCTTCAGCGATTCAATCCGCTCGCTCGATAGCGGGTGGGTGCGGTCGTAACTATCCTTGGCATAGACCGCGAGGCGATATTCCTGATTCTGCAATTTCTTGAAGAATTCCAGGCTGCCCTTGCCGCTGATCCCGGCTTTGGACAGATAGTCGGCACCGGCCAGATCCGACGAACTTTCCTGTGCGCGCGTGAAAGCGAAAAAATTGCCCATTGCCGCACGCTGGCCGGCCATGATGATGCCCATGCCGGCATCCGGCGCACCGGCCGCGATCGCCGCCGCGCCGAGCAGCAGTGACAATATGGTGATCCCGGTCGCCGCCTTGGCACCCTCGCCAATACGGATGATGTGACCGCCCGCGACATGGCCCAGCTCATGCGCGATCACGCCCTGCAGCTGATTGGCATTGTCGGTCGCGGTCAGCAGGCCGGTGTGAAGGTAGACGATCTGCCCGCCGGCAACGAACGCATTGATCTCGGGATCGTTGATCAACACGATCTTGACGTTGGCGGGATCGAGACCCGATGCCTGGATCAGCGGCCGCGACATGTCGCGGAACAGCAATTCGGTTTCGCTATCGCGAAGAATCGACTGAGCGGCGGCGGGCTGGATCGCGGCGAAGGCCATTGCCAGGCCGAGCATCGCCAGACGGATCAGGCGGGAGGAGAGGCGGGTCATGCCTTGCTCTCCGACGTGCCGCCTGAACCGTTCATGAAAATGAAAGCCGCCATTGCGGCCCCAGACATTGTCCGGAGCACGCAGTGACGGGCATTCGATTTAGCCAAAAGTGCGCTGCCACCAGCCGCCACGGCGCGGCTCGCCGTCGTCATCCGATGACGGGCCCGACGTTGCCGGAGCCTCGCTGTCGGCCAGCGCCGCGACCCTGGGAGTCTCGGTCTTGGCTTCGGGGGCCTCGGCTTCCGGGGCATCGGCTTTCAGAGCCTTGGCCTTGCTGGTGCGGCCACGCGGCTTGGCAACTGGCTTGGCTTCGGTCTCGGGCGCAATCTCGGCCTCGGTCGGGACCGGGGCCGAGGCGATAGCGGCGGGCGCTTCCTCGACCTTCTTGGCGCGGCCGCGACGCTTGGGCTTCTCCTCGGTCTCGGCATCCGGAGCAGCCTCGGCGACGATCTCGGGCTTGGCGCCAAGTTCCTCGGCGGCCTTCTGCGCCTTGGGGCGACGGCGGGTTTTGGGCTTCGCTTCCTCGACCGGCTCGGCGTCCGCCAGCGGGGACGCGTCCGCGATCACCGGCTCGACCATCGCTGCTTCGTCAGCACGGACGGCCTCGCCCTCGCCACCTTCGCTGCGACGACCCCGTCCGCGACCGCCACGGCGACCGCGACGATTGCGTCCACCACCTTCGCCTTCCTCGCGCTCGGCCCGATCGGGGCGCTCGGCACGCTCGGCACCATCGTCCTCGACTGGTTCGGAATCGCCCTCGGCCTGCTGGCGCGGTTCGGCGCGTTCGCCCTCGGCACCTTCTTCACGGTTGCGATTGCGCCCGCGACCGCCACGGCGGCGGCGGCGACGCGGACGGCCTTCGCCATCTCCTTCTTCGCGACCCCGGCCCTCGGACCGAGCGGAACCGCTGTCGCGATCCTCTTCCTCGTCCTCGGCGTCGATTTCGGCGTCGGTCATGTAATCGTCGTCGTCATCCTCGTCGACGATCGGCGGAGCGATGCGCTGCGGCGCGATCGGGCGGCCGCCGCTGCTTTCGACTACCATGCGCGCGCCCTCGAAGCTCTCGTCGATCATCACTTCCAGCATCACGCCATAACGAAGTTCGATCTCGCCAAGCTCGCGACGCTTCTTGTTGAGCAAGTAGATGGCGGCTTCCCGACCGGCGCGAAGCGCGATCCGGTCGCCTCGACCACGCGCCGCCTCTTCCTCGATGATTCGAAGCGCGCTCAGGCCCGAAGAGGATGCGGTGCGCATCAGGCCGGTGCCTTCACAATGCGCGCATGGCTTGGTCGACGCTTCGAGCACGCCGGTGCGTAGCCGCTGACGGCTCATTTCCATCAGGCCGAAGCTGGAGATGCGACCGACCTGGATCCGGGCGCGGTCGTTCTTGAGCGCGTCCTTCATCGCTTTCTCGACCTTACGGATGTGGCCGTTCTGCTCCATGTCGATGAAGTCGATCACCACCAGCCCGGCCATGTCGCGCAGGCGCAGCTGGCGGGCGATTTCGTGCGCCGCCTCGATGTTGGTGGCGAAGGCGGTCTGCTCGATGCTGTGCTCGCGGGTCGCGCGGCCCGAGTTGATGTCGATCGACACCAAAGCCTCGGTCGGGTTGATCACCAGATAACCGCCCGACTTCAGCTGGACCACCGGCTGGTACATCGCCGAAAGCGTATCCTCGACGCCGTAGCGCTGGAAGATCGGGGTCGGGTCGACGTAGCTGGTGACCTTCTTGACGTGGCTCGGCATCAGCAATTTCATGAAGCCGCGAGCGGCCTTGAAGCCGTCCTCGCCCTCGACGATCACCTCGTCGATTTCCTTGTGATAAAGATCGCGGATGGCGCGCTTGATCAGGTCGCTGTCGCGGTAGATCAACGCCGGGGCCGAACTGCCGAGCGTCTTCTCGCGGATCTCGCCCCACAGGCGCGCGAGATAGTCGAAGTCGCGGCGGATCTCGACCTTGGTCCGTTCCAGGCCCGCGGTGCGGACGATCAGGCCCATCGTCTGCGGCAGGTTGAGGTCGGACATGATCGACTTCAGGCGCTTGCGATCGGCCCCATTGCTGATCTTCCGGCTAATCCCGCCGCCATGCGACGTGTTGGGCATCAGCACGCAATAACGGCCGGCGAGCGACAGATAAGTGGTTAGCGCGGCGCCCTTGTTGCCGCGTTCTTCCTTGACGACCTGGACGAGCAGCACCTGGCGGCGCTGGATGACGTCCTGGATCTTATAGCGGCGGCGCAAATTCTGGCGCTTGCGACGAAGTTCGTCGGCGGCGCTTTCGTCGACCGGGGAGCGCGCCGATCCGGTACCGGTCTCGGTCGCAATATTCTCCGCATCATCGCCGTGCTCGCCTTCGTCCCCTTCTTCATCGGGGTCAGGAGCGCGATCGTCGGTGCCGTCATCGTCGTGATGCGGATCGAGCGCGGCATCGTCATACTCGCCGCGCAGCCGTTCTTCCTCGGCGGCATGTTCGGCCTCTTCGCGAAGCAGGGCATCGCGGTCGGACTTGGGGATCTGGTAATAATCGGGATGGATTTCGCTGAAGGCGAGGAAGCCATGACGATTGCCGCCGTAATCGATAAACGCCGCCTGCAGCGACGGTTCGACCCGCGTGACCTTGGCTAGATAGATATTGCCTTTGAGTTGCTTATGTTCCTCGGACTCGAAGTCGAATTCCTCGATCCGGTTACCTTTGGCGACTGCAACCCGGGTCTCTTCCGGGTGGCGCGCGTCGATGAGCATGCGCATGGACATTGAATATTCTCCGGGCGCGCTGGAACCGCTATAAGCGGGAGCGCGCGATACTGGTGGCCACGGCCAGAGCGGCGGTGGCGTGATGAGCGTGAATTGCCTCTGCTGGATGACCCATCCCGACCATCGCCGGGAAAAGCGCGCCAACCGGCTCGATAGCGAGCAAGCGACTGGCGTCCTGTGGTGTCATGCAGCGTCAACCTTTAATTCCGCGCCGACTTGAGCGGCGCAGCGCTGCAGGGATGCTGCAGGTGTCGATCAGGTAGCACTCACACCCCTTGCCCGCAATGCCTCGCGCGGTGATAAGCGTCTTATGTGGCTAAGACGGATGGATGGTCGTTGGGGATGGGCATTGCCGGTACTTCTGGCCGCGGTGCTGGGCGCGTTCGCGGTCTATTGGCTGACGTCTCGCGGTGAGCCAATCGAAGGCGGCGATGCACTGTTCGGCGAAGCGCGCCGGGGCGGCCTGACGGTCGCCTTGCGCGACGGTGTCCCCGATATCGCAATCACCGAAGCCAAGGTCCCGGGCCGGCCGATCGTGCTGATCGACCCAGGCCACGGCGGCCGCGACCCCGGTGCGCCGGGGGTCTCCGGAACAGTCGTGGAGAAGCAGCTGACGCTGGCCTTCGCCCGGGAGCTTCGCGATCTTTTGGCCAGGAATGGCCGTGTGCGCGTCGCCTTGACCCGCGATAGGGATGCAACGCTGTCCCTGGAACAGCGCGCCGCCATCGCCCGCGCGATCGGTGCCGGGCTGCTGGTGTCGGTCCATATGGACAGCGCGCCCAACCCTCTGGCGCGCGGAGCGACGGTTTACTCGCTGTCCGATGTCGCATCTGACGCCGAAGCCGCACGCTTTGCCCAGGCGGAGAATAGAGCGGGCGACGAATTGACCAGCGAAACCGACGGGGGATTGCGCTTTTTGCTGTCGGACCTGGCCCTGCGCGATCAGATGGCGGAATCGGCCAATCTCGCCGCCCGGCTGGTGAGCAGTCGCGACGGGCGGATGCTGCTTCGCCCGGAGCCGCACAAATTCGCCGCGTTCCATATCTTGCGCCGGTCGGAGACACCCGGCGTATTGTTCGAGGCTGGCTATATCAGCAACGTCGAGGATGAGGCCTTGCTCCGTACACCCGAGGGCCGGGCACCGATTGTGGCTGCGCTTGCGAAAGCGATCGAGGTCGATGCAGCGCTTCGAATTTCGCGCTAACCATGCTTTCCGTTGAGCGACTTAGCGGCTAGATGCAGAGTGCCAATGCCTAGTTTCACTGCCCCTTTTCCTGACTTCGCCCGCCTCAACCGGCGGATCCATGATCGCATCGATCCGTGGTTCGCCCGTCGCGGCATCCGCCGCGCAACTTGGATCCTGCTTGCCGGCGTGTTGGCATTCTCGATCATGTGGATCTCGTTCGCCTACAATCTTCCAACTTCCGAAAAACTTCTCAGCTATCAGCCGTCACTGCCGACCAATGTGCGCGGCTATGACGGCAATCCAGTGCAGACGTTCGCGCGAGAACGGCGGGTCGAACTGGCCTTCGACGAGTACCCAGCGGTAGTGGTGCAGGCCTTCATCTCGGCCGAAGACAAGACGTTTTTCGAGCATGGCGGGCTTGATTATCCCGGCCTTACCAAGGCCGTGTTCAATTATGGGCTCAGCGCGGTTGGCGAGGGCGGCCGGGTGCCGGGTGCTTCGACCATCACCCAGCAGGTCGCTAAATATCTTCTTCAGGACGACGAATATGCCGTGAGCCGCAAGGTCCGCGAAATGATCCTTGCGTTCCGCCTGGAATCGACTTTGTCCAAGGAACAGATCCTTGAACTGTATCTCAATTCCATATTTCTTGGTCGCAACGCCTATGGCATCCAGGCCGCTAGCCGTGCCTATTTCGATAAGGACGTCGCCGATCTAACCCTGCACGAAGCGGCCTATCTGGCGGTTCTCCCAAAGGCACCATCCAACTACGACCCGCTCCGTGCGACCAAGAAGGCGACCGATCGGCGCAATTATGTGCTTCGGGAGATGGCCGCGAACGGTCATATCACCGACGGTCAACGGGCCGAGGCTACGGGATTGCCGCTCGGCACGATCCGCTACGGGAGCAATGAGAAGTTTCGACAGATGGGCGGCTATTTCATGGAAGAGGTGCGCCGCGACCTGCTCCGTCGATTTGGCGAGAAAGCGGAGCAGGGACCGAATAGCGTCTACGCAGGCGGCCTGTGGGTGCGCAGCTCGATGGTGCCGCTGATGCAGGATGCCGCGGCCGATGCACTGCGCGAAGGACTGGCGAAATTCGACGGCGGGCGCGGTTGGCAGGATACCAAGTTGAGCATCGATATCGATGGGGACTGGCGCGGACAATTGTCGGCGGCGGCACTTGGCACGGGCTTTCCCGATTGGCGCAAGGCCGTGGTGTTGAGCAAGACCAGCGGCAGCGCGAGGCTTGGCTTTTCCGATGGTAGCGAAGGAACGCTCGCCGCCTCGGCCGCACAGCAATCGCGCCGTGGCGGCGGGGGCACCGCCTATAGCG
>JAZKHF010000159.1:0-7703 GCA_040385545.1 Pseudomonadota bacterium | reverse complement strand
GGGCGACTGACCGAGGCCAAACGCAATGCGCTTCTGGTCCGGATGACCGACGAGGTGTCGGATCTGGTGCTGGAAGACAATCGGCTTCAGAGCCTTGCCTTGTCGATTGCCGAATCCGGGGGAGCGAAAGCGCTGCCGGAATATGTGCGCGCGATTGAATTGCTCGAAGCCAGCGGCCGGCTCGACCGCAAGGTGGAAGGCCTCGGAACGAGCGACGTCCTGCTGCGCCGCGGACTCGACCAGCGCGGCCTGACTCGGCCCGAACTGGCCGTCGTCCTGTCGATGTCCAAGCTCGCGCTTCAGGACGCAATCGAGCAGCTCAAGCTGGCCGACGATCCCTTGCTCGGTCGGCAGCTGTTCGCCGCCTTTCCCGCGCCCATGGTCAAGGCGCATGAGGAGGCGATCCGCAATCATCGCCTGCGCCACGAGATCCTTGCCACCAAGGTTGCCAACCGGATCGTCAATCGGCTCGGACCAAGCATCCCGCTTAACCTGACAGAGGAGGAAGGTGCCTCACTGGGACAGGTGGCGATCGCGTTTCTTGCTGCCGAGCATCTGCTCGACCTGCCCAAATTGTGGCAGCGGATTGAACAAGCAGCAGTGCCCGAAGCGGTGCGGATCGAGCTGTTCCAGGTCGCCGCCCGTTCGGTGCGAAGCCATGTGTCGGACATTCTCCGCTCGACCGGTGCCGAAGACACGGTCGCGAACCTGGTCGAATTGCTGAAACCGGCCATGCGCACCATCGCCGCCGCGACGACCAAGCTGATCCGATCCGAAGTGCGCAATGAGTCGCTCGCCCGGCGCGAGCATCTGCTCAGCCTTGGCGCCGATGCAGCGATCGTTGACGGTCTGGTGCGGATTTTCGAGCTCGACGGCGTGTTCGGTATTTCTGCGCTTTCCGCCAAGCGCCAGATCGACGCTCAGGCGCTGACCGAGGCCTATACCAAGTTGGGCGAGACGCTCGGCCTTGACTGGGCGCAGCAACAGGTCGCGCGGTTCGAGCCGACCGATCAGTGGGAACGGCTGCTGGTCGCCGGGCTGGAACGCGACTTCGAGCAATTGCGGCTCGAATTTCTGGCGCGCGGGCGCGACGGCGACCCCGCCGCCGCGGTCGATCGCTGGATCGAACGCCAGGGCCCAAGGATCGAGCAATTCCGCAAGCTCATCGCGCAGGGACGCACCGCCGGTGCCGTCACCGCGTCGATGCTCGCCCAGATTGCCAGCCAGGCCCGGATCCTCCTCGCCCGATGAGTTCCATGCGGGTTGCGCTGCTGGTCCCCGAGCCCGGCTATACCGAGGATTATGCCTGGGCCTACGAAGTTGAGGCCGCGATTCTTCGCCGGGTCGGCATCGACGTTGACCCGATGCCGTGGACCGAGGTCGGGGACACCGCAAGCTTCGACCTGATCCTGCCGCTGGTCGCGTGGGGCTATAATCTTGATTACCCGCGCTGGCTGGCCCTCCTGCAGCGCGCCGAGGTCGAGTGCTGGCCTTTGTTCAACCCGCCTCGCTTGCTGCGCTGGAACGGTGACAAGGCCTATCTGCGCGAACTAGGTACCAAGGGGATTCCGACCGTCTCGACGGTCGAGGTCAACACGCTCGACCACGGGTCGCTGCGCGGTGCCGCGGCCAAGCTCGGTGCGACCGACCTGGTCATCAAGCCGCCAATCTCTGGCGGCGCGCACGCCACCTATCGCATCGGTCTCGACGACCCGATCCCTGCCGATGTCGCCGGTCGACGAATGATGGTCCAGACCTTCCAGCCGACGATCGCGGCGGGGGAATGGTCGCTGATCCTGTTCAACGGCAAGTTCAGCCATGCCGTGCTCAAAATTCCGGCCGAAGGCGATTTCCGGGTCCAGCCGCACCTTGGCGGGACGGACCGGATCGCGGTGCCCCCGCACGGAGCCATCGAACTGGCGCAAAAGGCGCTCGCCGCCGCCCCGGCCCCCGCGCTCTATGCCCGGGTCGACATGATCGCCAATGCCGCGGGCAAGCTCAAGATCATGGAACTTGAATTGATCGAGCCGGCCCTATTCCTCCACGATGCGCCCGACAAAGGCGTTGCCTTCGCCTCGGCCATTCGCGCCGCCGCGGCCAGGGCCGCCCCCGCGCTGAGATGACAAAGACGATTTTTTGGGGGTAGCGACCAGCGATACCACGGCATAATCGTCGATCATGGTAACCGATACGCACGCACTGACTGAAAAGGAAAAGGAAACCCTTCGCCTGATCGTGCGTGGGCATGACGCCAAATCCTCGGCGCGACACCTCGGCCTGTCGGTGCATACGGTCAATGAGCGCCTCCGCGACGCCCGTCGCAAGATGGAGGTTTCGAGCAGCCGTGAAGCCGCGCGATTGCTGCTCGAAACCGAGTCCCGCGACCCCCAAAAACATGCGGACAAGCAAATCGGGGAAGCCATGCCGGCGCGGATGCCCGACAGGAATGGACCCGGCACCGATCCGGCGCCGTCGAAGCGCGTGGCAGGTGTCATTGCAGGAGTGATCATCATGTTCTTCAGCCTCATCGCATTGTCGCTGTTCGCCGACGGGACGCCGCCATCGACCGCCACGAATGTTCCAACCGCCACCGCCAAGACTGTGCCCGCAGTCGCGGAAACCGACGCCATCCGCGCGGCCCGAGACTGGCTGATTTTGGGCGATCAGGGCCGTTGGAATGAGGGCTGGCAAGCGACCGCCGCGTCGTTCCGCAAGGCGAACACCGTGCAACAATGGACCGACGCCGCGACCAAGGTTCGGGTGCCGATGGGCGCCCTCGTCTCGCGCATCGCATTCAGCCAGGATAGCGTTCCCGCCCCGCCCGCCGGGGTCGAACTGGTCAAGTTCCGCGCCAGCTTCGCCAACCGGCCCGCCGTCACCGAAACGGTCGCCCTGGTGCGCGAGGACGGAAGACTGAAGGTGGTCGGCATCTACGTCGAATGAGCGCCACCGCGGGCAAATAGCCATTGGCGAATGGCCGAGGTCAGGTTGGGCGGCGGCTTGCCGTCCATCCGCTCGACATCAATCGCCGCGATCAGCGCATTGAGCGGCAAGCCTCGCTCTATCGCCGCCGCCTCGAGCGCCGTCCAAAAGGCGGGCTCGAGACTGATCGACGTCTCGTGTCCGGCAATCGTCACCGACCTCTTGGTTGGAACGCCGAACTCCATCTTTAATACATATGCTGCCCGCCGTTGATCGACAGCGTCGATCCCGTGACGAAACCGGCATCTTCCCCGACCAGAAACGCCACACCGCGCGCGATTTCGCTGGCCTTGCCCAGCCGGTTGACCGGGATCTTGGCGACGATCTTGCCGAGCACGTCGGCCGGCACCGCGGCGACCATGTCGGTGTCGATATATCCCGGCGCGATCGCGTTGACGGTCACGCCGCTCCTTGCACCCTCCTGCGCCAGCGCCTTGGTGAAACCGTGGATGCCCGACTTGGCGGCGGCATAATTGACCTGACCGTACTGACCCGCCTGGCCATTGATCGACCCGATATTGACGATCCGCCCGTAACCGCGCGTTTGCATGCCCTCGAACACCGCTTTCGCCATGTTGAAGCAGCCGCCAAGATTGGTGTCGATCACGTCCTGCCATTTGGCATGGTCCATGCGTTTCATGGTCGTGTCGCGGGTGATTCCGGCATTGTTGACCAGCACGTCTACCGGTCCCAGGTCGGCCTCGATCGCGGCGACGCCGTCCATGCACGCCTGGTGATCGGCGACGTCGAATTTGTAGGATTTGATCCCGGTGCGGTCGGAAAATTCCTTGGCCCGCTCCTCATTGCCGGCATAGGTCGCGGCGACCTCCATGCCCATGTCCTTCAGCGCGATGCTGATCGCCTCGCCAATCCCGCGCGTACCGCCAGTCACCACTGCTACTCGAGCCATCATTCTCTCCATCGGCTTTTTCTTTGGAGAGTTAGACGGACGGCCACCATCCGGCAAGTTCGCGGCGGATGAGCGCGTCGAGCATTGTCATCCCGGCCGTGCCATCGTTGAGGCAATCGAGCCGCGCGAAATGTGTCCCGCCCGCGGCCTCGAAATCTTCTTTGCCGCGCAGCCCAAGCTCCTCGATCGTCTCAAGGCAATCGGCGGAGAAACCTGGCGCTGCAATCGCGACCTTGGTCACGCCCTGCGCGGGATAGGCCTTGAGCGTATCGTCGGTCGCGGGTTCCAGCCAGATGGCGCGGCCGAAGCGCGACTGAAACGACACGTCGATCGGCCGACCCATCGCCTCGCTCAGCAAGCGCGCGGTCTTCTGGCAATGGCAATGATAGGGATCGCCCATCTCGAGCGTCCGCTGCGGCATGCCATGAAAGCTGAGCAGGACGCGACCGGGCACGAAGTCGAGCGCCGCGATCTGCCGTTCCAGATCGTCTTTCAGCGCCCCGATATAATGCGGGTCGTCATGATAGGGCGGCAAGGTTCGAAGCGCCGGCTGCCAGCGCATCCTGGCGAGTGCGGCGAATGCGGCATCGTTGGCGGTGGCGGTCGTGGCGGCGCAATATTGCGGATAGAGCGGCGCGACCAGGATGCGCTCGCACCCCGCCTCCTTCATCGCCGCCAATGTCGCGCCGATCGCCGGCTGGCCATAGCGCATGGCGTGAACCACCTTGACCGAGTCGCCCAACCGCGCCTGCAACGCCCGTGCCTGCCGGGCGGTGATCGCGGCCAAGGGCGATCCTTCCTCGGTCCACACCTGCGAATAAGCATGGGCACTCTTCTTGGGCCGCGTGTTGAGGATGAAACCGCGCAAGATCGGCTGCCACACGATCGGCGGGATTTCGACCACCCGGCGGTCGCTCAAAAACTCCGCCAGATAGCGTTTCACCGACGTCGTGTCGGGCGCATCGGGGGTGCCGAGATTGGTCAGCAACACGCCGACGCGCGGCGCCGGAATCGCGGGATGATCGGGGGGCAACACAGGCGGCATCAGGCCGCCATGCTATCGAACGGCAGGTCGCGCAAGCGCCGTCCGGTGCCGGCCGCAATCGCATTGGCGACGGCGGCAGCAAGTACGGCATGGCCTAGTCCGCTGACGCCGCCAGGGTCGGCGGCGCTCGGCGTGATTTCAACTTCGATCTGCGGAACGATCGCGTAACTGGCCAGGACTTCTCGTCGCGCCTTTGGCATTCCGGCAACGATCTCGGGCGCTCGTCCGGTCGCCAGTGCCAGCGCCTGCAGCAGCGACCCCTCGACCTGTTGCTTAACGAGCCCCGGATTGATCGCGCGCCCGCAATCGACCACCGCCACCAGCCGGTCGACTTTGATCGACTGGTCGGGTCCAATGCCGGCTTCGGCCAGTAAGGCAATGTGCGATCCGAATGCCGAAACGCAGGCAAGCCCCATCCGGCTGCCCGGCGAACCACCATCCCACCGCCCGAGCGCTGTGACCGCAGTCAGTGCCTGGGCCAGCCGGACATTGCCGCCAAGCAGCCCCATCCGGAACGAGAAGGGCTCCGATCCCATGCGTCGCGCCAGCTCGTCGATGAAACTTTCATTGGGGAAGGCGGTCAGCGCCTCAGTTCCGCCGCGCATGTATCCCGTGGCGATCGGCAAATCGGCTGCGACCTGCTCGATCCGCGTCGCCGGTATCGCATAGGGGGGCGCAGCACCTGGCAGCACTAGTCCGGTCACGGTCGCAAAACGTCCGCTCCATGCCGCCAGTCCGCCGGCCGGATTGGGCAAGGCGGTCATTCGCGCCAGCATCGGGCTGCGCATCGGCAAATGATTGCGGCTACCTTTTGCGGGGACGGTCAACTGCACTGGCCTTCGGGTCCGCCGCGCCAGGTCAATCGCGATCGGGATCGCCGCGGTCGCCATCCCCGCCCCCGACGGATCGCCAAGGGGCATCGGGTAGAGCGTCACCGCCTCCAACCCTGTCGCGGCCAGCGCCGTCTGATAATCCTGGACCGGAGCCCACACTTCGACTTTTTCGCCCGACACGCGCGCGGTGGCAGTCATTGGCTCGAGCGAGTGATGCTCCGCGGGTGCGATTCGATAGGTTGCCGCCAGCGCCCTCCCGTCGCCGACCGTCTCGACATAATCGCCCTGTGCGAGGAGCGACTGGCGGTCGCCGGTATTAAGGGCGGTCTGAAGTGCCGAATCGACCGCCGCTCCATTGGCATCGGCATTGCCGGTAAACTGCGCATTTGCGGCGACCAGAGCGCGTTCCGCCGCCCACCAGGTTTCGCCCACCGCGGCAATCCATCCATCGCCGGTGATCAGCCGATCGTTTGGACCCTGGCGAGCAAACCCGCTCAACGTTCCGCCCGGTGGCGCCACTCGGACCGACGCAAACAGCATTCCCGGCAGCCGCACATCGCTCGCAAACCGCCAGGAACCATCGGACTTCGCCGGCCCGTCGAGCCGCGCTAGCGACTGGCCGACCAGGCTCCCGCTTTCGCCCGCGCGCAAGATCGGTTCACGCGGCTCCAGCCCCGCTGCGTCTTCGGCCACTTGCCCGAACCCCAGCCGCCGATCGCCCTGAATGACAAATCCGTCGGCGGTCTGGCACGTCGCCGGATCAACATCCCATTTGGCGGCGGCTGCTCGAACCAACAGGTCGCGCGCCACCGCCCCGGCTTCGCGCATTGGCCGCTCGAATGCGCGCACCGACGTCGCGCCTTCGGTGGCGCGCCGCTCGAGCAGTGCATTGGCATAGACGGCACCTGCCGGGGCAGGTTCGACCGCGACCTGCTCCCACGCTGCGCCCAACTCGTCGGCCACGATCTGGGCAAGCCCCGTCCAGATGCCTTGTCCGGTTTCGGCTTGCGGAATCGCGACCGTCACCCGCCCATCCGGCGCGATCTTAAGATAATGGCCGAAGATCTGTTCGCCCTTCTCCCCGGTGAGCGCGCTCACGATCTTTCGTGGCCAGGCGGCGAAAGCGATGATCAGCCCGACGCCGACCCCACCACCGACCAGCAGGCTACGTCGGCTGATCGGCTTCAATGGGCGTATTTCTGCTTCAACACGACGCGATCGATCTTGCCCGTGCCGAGCCGCGGCAGCGCCTCGTCGGTGAAGATCATACGCTCGGGAATTTTATAGGCGGCCAGCTTGCCGTCAAGAAATTGCCTTAGCGCATCCTCGTCGATGCCATCCGTTTCGGCCGGGTGAACCACGGCGAGGACGACCTCGCCCAGCCGTTCGTCGGGGATTCCGAATACCGAGACCTCGGCGACGCCTGAGCAGGCATAGATCGCCGCCTCCACTTCTGCCGCCGCAATATTCTCGCCGCCGCGGATAATGATGTCCTTCTTGCGATCGACGATGAACAGATAGCCATCCTCGTCGAGATAGCCGATATCGCCCGTCTTGAGGAAATGATCGGCCGTGAAAGCAGCGGCGGTGGCCTCAGGGTTGCGCCAGTAGCCGCTGATATTGGCCGCGCTCTTGATGCCGATCTCGCCGCGTTCGCCCGTCGCGAGATGGCGATCGCCCTCGCCCAATATGGCAAGTTCGACATAAGGCGCGGTGGCCCGCCCGGTCGATGCCGGCTTGTCGATATAATTGCTCCAGAAATTTCCGCAGCCGACTGCATTGGTCTCGGTCAGGCCGTAACCAAGCGCCGGTTGGGCTTCGGTGAAACTGTCCTTCAGTCGCTCGACATGGCTGGTCGGGCGCGCCGCGCCGCCCGCCGCAATGTCGGTCATCGACGACAGATCATATTTGTCGCGGTCGGGATGGTTCATCA
>JAZKHF010000158.1:0-3075 GCA_040385545.1 Pseudomonadota bacterium | reverse complement strand
TGGAAAGCCGCTCAGTCCACCATCGCACAGCAGGGCGGGCAACCGCCTCCTTCCATTACGCCCTCAGCGATCCCGAAACCAAGCCTGGCATCCGCACCATCGGCAGGAAATATCCTGACCGAAGTGGAGCCGAGCGAGGATGACATTTTCGCAGGGGCGATACCGAAAAGGTAAAGTCCGATGGCAGAAACCATCCTTAACAGTGGTCTGACGATCAGCCGCTGGCGGAAACAATACTTCCGTGAATATACCCGCGCTTCGCGCTTCGCGCCCTACATGGGCCGGGGCAACGAGAACATCATCACCACCATGTATGAGTTGCAGTCGGAAGCGGGCAAGACGATCATCGTCCCGTTCATCGGTCGCCTTACTGGTAGTGGTGTGAGCGGCAGCCAAGTCCTTGAAGGCAACGAAGAGGATTTGAACAGCGGCAACATGCCTGTGTCGGTCGATTTCCGCCGCAATGCGGTTATCGTTCCCAAGAGCGAGCAGTATAAGTCGGACATCGACTTGCTGGATGCGGCCAAGCCCGCATTGCGCGATTGGGAAGCCGAATTGCTCCGTGCGGACATCATCCGCGAACTCGGCGCGATCACCCAGAACAACGCCACCTTTGCCACCGTCCCCTACGCTTCGGCAACCGAAGCGGAAAAGGATGCCTGGCTCGTTCTCAACAGCGATCGTGTCATCTTTGGCTCGGCTATCGCCAACTCGTCCTCTCTGGATCACAGCACGTCGCTGGCCAATGTGGACACTACCAATGACCGCGCGAACTATGCTCTGGTCACCCGTCTCAAGCGCATGGCGAAAACGGCCAGGATCACGCCGTATAAGTCGGATCAGGCGGCGGGCGAGGAGTGGTATGTGTTGTTCGTCGGATCGCGGGCTTTCCGCGACCTGGAGAATGACGCGACCATCACGCAGATCGACCGTGAGGCGCGCGTCCGTGGCATTGGCGACAACCCCCTGTTTCAGGGCGGAGACTTGCTGGTTCGCGGCGTGATCGTTCGTGAGGAGCCGGAAATCGCGGTTATCGCGGGCGTCGGCGCTTCGTCGAGCGATGTCGAGCCGATGTATCTGGCCGGGGCTGGCGCGGTTGCCATTGCCTGGGGTCAGATGCCGCAGACGAAGACGCGTCTCGCCGATTACGACTTCCGCAAGGGCGTCGGGATCGAGGAGCTGCTTGGTGTGAAGAAGATCCACCAGGCTGGCGTCCAGCGTTCGCTCGTCACCGCTTACGTTTCCGCACCCGCGGATTCCTGATCTCTCACCTGAAAGGAATTGAACTATGGCTACTTATAGCAGCCCGCAGGTGACCAACCAGATGCCGATCCAAAGCCATGGGCTTGCGAACACGCACACTGTTCGTTTTCCCGTCACGCTTTCGGCGGCGGTCACCACGGCGGATGCCATTCGCTTCGGCTATGTCCCGCAATATGCGCGGATCGTCGATGCGACCCTGGTTGCAACCGACATGGACTCCGGCACTGCGCTGGCGTTCAACGTCGGCGATGCCGGGGATGTCGATCGTCTGTTCGCTGCGGCGACGGTCGGTCAGGCTGGCACCGTTGCCCGCATGTCGGTCACGACCGGCTTTGGCTACCGTTACGATACGGAAGGGGGAACGCTCATTACGGGCGCGATCTCGACCAATCCGACCGGCGGCTCGGCAGGCACCATCACGTTGTTCTTGACCTATGTGGTTGAAGACGACGGCGTTGGTTATCCCGACTGAACGAATTGAGGGGGTGGCTTAATCGCCGCCCCCTTTTTCTAGGAGAATGACGATGGCGGAAGCCAAGACGATCAAGGCGCGGTTCGTGGGCGATCCCCGCGAAGCCGATCCGCAGGTTCCCGATTTGATGGATGCTTACGGCACCACATTCGAGCGCGGCAAGTTTGCCGATGTCCCGGCGGAACATGCGGACAAGGTGATGGGCAATGACCATTTCGAGGTTCAGGGCGCGAAGAAGGCCGATCCGGCAGCGGAAACGGCTGAAAGCACGGCGGAGTTTGCCGCTCGTGTTAATGCGATCACGGACCGCGACGGTCTCGATGCGATGCTGAAAGACGAAAAGCGCCCTGCCGCCAAAGCGGTGATTGAGCGCCGTCTGGAAGCCCTTCCGGCTGCACAAGCCTAAATATCGGCGGGGGTGGCTATGTGCCGCCTCCGCCACTTTCACAGGAGGCCACCATGCCAGCTTTAAGCGTTTCGCGGTCGGTCGTCCTGACATCGACCACATCATCGCAGATTACGACGGTCCCAAACAGCGGCGCAACTTTGGTGGTGTATAACGGCGCTGCCAACCCTGTATTCCTGACGTTCGGCTCAAGCGTTGCCGTCCCCGCGACTGGCACCTGGACCGGCGATCTCCTTATCGTCCAGCCTAGCACGACACAGACGTTCGCCAATGGCGGCGGCACCCTTGCCTATATCGCCTCGACTGCTGGCGGCTTGCTGACCCTTTCCGTTGGCGAAGGTGTGTAGGTGGGTGCCTGTCGTTTTCGGCTCGATATTCGGAGGACGTCGCAATGCTGATGGTCTTTCCGCACGATATGAACCGCAGACGATGAGCGTCCGCAACAGGTTCCGCCCTCGCGCTACGTCGCCAGGGGTGATCGTGCCGACGCCACCGGCTGACGTGACGCCAATCATTACTTCCGGCAATTCGTTCTCGACGATTGAGAATGTGCTTTATTCGCAAATCGCCACGGCATCTGGCGGCGGGACGATGACATGGGCGAAGGGCGGTGCGGACGCTGCTCAGGTCACGCTCAACACCGCGACGGGCGCATGGAGCCTGACTGGCAACTTTGAAGCCGATCCGAGCATTGCGTTCACCCTGACCGCGACGAATAGCGCGGGGTCGTCGGCTCCGCAGGCGATTACGGTCACGATCACGAATGACGTTGCGGATGATGGCACCGGAACCGCCCTATCCGCATCCGAGCTGACCCGCACGTCCGGTCCCACGACCTATCCGCCCACAGCCGAGTTCACCCGTCCGATCGACTGGGCCGACACTCCGACGATGTATGGCGTGATGCAGCGTTCGCAGGATGCGACGTTCGCAA
>JAZKHF010000157.1:0-2489 GCA_040385545.1 Pseudomonadota bacterium | reverse complement strand
GACGACAAGTTGAAGAAGGTCTTCGGCGTCGACAAGTGCACGATGTTCGAAATGAACAAGCACCTGTCCAAGCATCTGACCAATCCAGCCAGCTGAGCCAGTCTCAGCCGCTTTGGCGATCGAACGGGGTCCCGACGCAAGTCGGGGCCCTTTTTCGTGCGGGTCGGTGATTGCGACTCGACTCAGCGGCAGCCGCGCCAGCCCATTGCCCCGCGTATCGCCTGGTCGAAATGGAGATGATCGGCGTGGGCGGCATTGTAGTCGGGCGACAGGACGGTCGCGAACAGGTCGCACGCGCCATCGCGCACGGCGCGCAGGAAGGCGGCATCATTACCCTCGCCCGACCAGTCGCCGAGCACGCTGACCCGCCGCCCGCTGGCGAGGCGGAAACCGGCGATATCGACCGCATTGGCGGTGGCATGCTCGCTGAAGGCACCTTCGCTGCGGCCATAGAGGCGGCGACACGAGTAGCTACCGAAATGGTCGACGCGGGCGACTCGCTCGCCCAGATGCCGTTCAGCGGCCGGCTGGACCACATCGCGCTCCCAGATGACGAGCGCCGCGGCGACGGGGCAGGCGGTGACCAGCCCGGCAGGGGAGTAACGCAGCGCGGCGGGGTCGCCGGGCCGCAATTCAACGGCCGAGGCGTAACCGCAGGCAGCATTGGACCCGCGCTGTGGCCCGACCGTGAGATCGCCAGACCTGGCCTGGTCAAGCAGTGCCCCGCAACGCCGCGGGTCGTTGCCCAGGGCCGCCAGCTTGCGCCCGGTATAGGCGCCGACTGGATCCGACAGGCTGAGCGGAGTCCACGGAAAGCGTTCGGGCTCTTCGCGCACGAGCCGCTGATATTCGCGCCACGCGATGAAGGCGGCGAGGCCCAGCAATGTCAGCAGCAGCCAGCAGCCGATGCGGCGGCGATCAGGCACGGAAGGCAGTCGCCAATGGCTCGCTGGTAACGGGGTAGCCGCGGCCGGCGGGAAGGCACACGTGGGGCTCGCCGTCGCGTTCCTCGATCCACGGGATGATCGTGTCGAGCGAGTGAAGCGCGGCATCCTCGCGCGCCTCCTCGATCGACGCGAATCGCGCGAGGCGTTCGAGGTTGCGCTTAGTAGGGAAGATGGCGTGATCGGCGCCCGCTTCGATTCGCGTCAGCAGGGCGGCCGCGGTGACCCATTCGGCTGACTGGCACTCGCCCGGCTGCGGTCGCGGGGGCCAGGATCCGGGCAAGACGGGAGCGAGGAAGAACATCGTGTCGAACCGCCGCGCATGCTTGAACGCGGGCATCCAGCGCGCAAAGCCCGTCAGCGCGTCGAGATCGAGCGCCAGCCCATGCCGGTCGAGCACGGCGGCGAACTCGGCGCCGCCGAGCAAGCCGTCTTGGAGGATCGGGCCAAGCGCAGGATCAATGGTGCCGGAATTCCCGCGGAGGCCGACAAGCACCGCACTCTCCTCGATGGTCTCACGGATCGCGGTGATTCGCGGAGCATCGGCAGGGCGGCCGAGCCGGTTGGCATATTCCTCGTCCGCGGCGTCGATTCGTCCGCCCGGAAACACGATCGCGCCACCGGCGAACGCCATTGCCGCGCCACGTTCGACGACCAGAATGTCAGGTGGCCCCGCCACCGCCGGGCGAAAGACGATCAGAGTCGCGGCGGGGATTGGTTCTTGCTCCATGACGTCTCTTACGATCCCGGTGGCAAAGAAAAAGGGCCGGAATCCCCTCTAGGATTCCAGCCCTTCCTTTATTCCCCGTGCCCGAAGGCGCAGGGAATAAGCTTACATCGCGTTGACGGCAGCCGAGTTGGTCGTCGCGGCGTTGGCGTCGGCATCGTCGATCGCTTCTTCCTTGCGAGCGCCTTCAGCTTCGAGCGCGTCGGCCTGATTCTCGAGCGCGTCGGCTTCGGCACCATTGGCGGTGTTGTCGGCCATCATCTCGAGGTTGTCGGCAGCGGCTTCATAGTTGTCGGCGACATTGTCACCCAGCGCGTCGTCACCCTTGCCGCCGCAAGCGGCGAGAGCGAGGGCAGCGGCGCCAACGATGGCGAAAGAAAGCTTCTTCATTCTATATTCCCCTTATAATTCGGTGCGGCGGCGTATTCGCCTCTTCTACACGGAGGGTTCCAACGCCGCCCACTTCATAACGGTTCCGCGACGGTCACCGAAATGTCAATCGCCTTGCATCAATCCGACCCAACGCTTATCTTGGCCGTGCCGGGCAACCGGCTATGTCGGTAGAGTATTTGGCGGAATAGGCATTTCGGACCCGGGGGGCAGTACCCCGGCGCCTCCACCACCAACGGCGGCAAGGATTTTCTTCGGAAATCCGCCGCTGCTGATGGGGGCGAAACAGGATCGACGGGTGCAATAAAGACCAGGTTGCCGATCGGTATGAGACCACCGCAAAGGCTCGTTCACACAAGTGCCAACGATAATCAGGCTCTTGCGATTGCCGCGTAACTGACGGCCTCACGGTCATAAGTTACTAGGAC
>JAZKHF010000156.1:0-24650 GCA_040385545.1 Pseudomonadota bacterium | reverse complement strand
GACTGATGCCGGTGCCCGAAATCCAGTTTCGCAAATATGCCGAGCCGGCGACCGAACAGATCAACGATTGCGGGACGATGCGTTGGCGCACCGCCAACCGCTTCGCCGCGCCAATGGTGCTGCGCGTGCCGGGTGGTTTCTTCAAATGCGGCGACCCGTGGCACAGCCAGACCAACGAGGTGCAATTCGTCCATAATCCGGGCTGGCGGGTGGCCGTGCCGAGCAATGCCGAGGATGCGGTCGGGCTGCTGCGGGCGAGCTTGCGCGGGCACGACCCGGTGCTGTTCTTCGAACATCGCGCGATGCTCGACGATAGCTGGGCGCGGCGGCCGTGGCCGGGGGATGATTATGTGCTTCCGTTCGGGCGGGCGAAGAAAACGCGAGAAGGCGACCGAATCACGATCGTCACCTGGGGCGCGATGGTGCCGCGCTGCGAGGCGGCCGCGGAAGGCATGAGCGCTGATTTGATCGACTTGCGTACATTGAGCCCGTGGGATCGCGAGATGGTGCTGGACAGCGTTAGGCGGACGCGGCGCTGCCTGATCGTGCACGAGGATCTGCGCACCGGCGGTTTCGGTGCTGAAATTGCAGCGGTGGTGGCGGACGAAGCGTTCCTCGACCTCGACGCGCCGGTGGCGCGGGTGACGATGCCCGACATCCCGAGCCCGCATCATCCTTCGCTCTTGGAATATGTCTTGCCGTCGGTGGCGGGCATTCGCGCCGAGATCGACCGGCTGGTGGGCTTCTGATGAGCATCGACGTCCGCGTTCCCGATGAGCAGGAGGGCACCAAGGCGGTGGTCCGCGCGTGGCTGAAGCGCGTCGGCGATGCGGTGGCGGTCAACGATCCGTTGGTCGAACTGGAGACCGACAAGGTGACCCAGGAAGTGCCGTCGCCGGTGGCGGGGGTGCTGAGCGAGATTTTGCTGGAGAGCGATGCCGAGGCGGTGCCCGGCGCGGTGTTGGGGCGGATTTCGGCTGGTAGTGCTCCGGCGAAGGCCGGAGCCTTGGAAGCTCTGCAACCACCGCCGTCAGCGCTTGATGGGCCAGGGCTCCGGCCTTCGCCGGAGTACAATGGTTTGGAACACCGCCTTTCCCCCTCGGTGAAGCGCGCAATCCTTCAGCATGGGATCGACCCGGCGCGGTTGACGGGTACGGGGCGCGACGGGCGCATTACGCGCGATGATGTCGATGCCGCTGTCGCCAGTGCAACGGTGACGCAGGTCGGCGAGGCGGCGACCGCGCAGCCGCGGCACTTTGCCGGAACCGACATTCCGCACGACCGGATGCGCCTCAAGATCGCCGAGAATATGGTTCGCGCTACGTCGGAAGCCCCGCATGTAACCGCTTTGTTCGAGGCTGATTTCTCCGCGATCGCCGCGCACAAGAAAGCGATGGCGGACCGCGGCGTGAAGCTCAGTTACACCGCTTACATCGTCAAGGCCGCAGCGGACGCGATGGCCGCCGCGCCGGCGATTAACGGGCGGTGGGAAGACGACTGGATCGCGGTCTCGCCGACGATCGATATCGGGGTCGGCACTGCGCTGGGCGACAAGGGGCTGGTGGTGCCGGTGGTGAAGGACAGCGGTTCGCTGAGCCTGGAGCAGATCGGCGCCAAGCTTGACGATTTGACCGCACGGGCGCGCGGCGGCAAGCTGACCGGCGGCGACGTGTCGGGGGGAAGCTTCACCATTTCCAACCATGGCGTGTCGGGCAGCCTGCTCGCATCGCCGATCATCCTCCACGCAGGTCAAGCGGCGATTTTGGGGGTCGGCAAATTGGAGAAGCGGGTGGTGGTGCGCGAGGTTGGCGGACAGGATGCGATCCTGATCCGGCCGATGGCGTACGTCACGCTGACCATCGATCACCGCGTCGTAGATGGCCACCAGACCAACGCATGGCTGAGCCGGTTCGTCGAAATTCTCGAAAGCTGGCCGGCGGCGTAGGCGGCGCGATGGACCAGCTCGCCATTCTCGCGACCCTGGGATCGATCGCGGCATCGATGGTTGGTTTCGCCGGCCTGCTGACCGCCTTTCGTGCGGCGAATGAACGGCTCGACCCAAACGATGTCACCAACATCCGCATCCTGCTAATCTTCAGCGTCAGCGCCTTGGTGTACTCGCTGATCCCGCTGCCGTTCGCGGCTGGCGATCTGGCCGACGGTCGGGTGTGGCGAAGTCTATCAATCATTCTCGGCGCGTATTTGCTGTTCTGGACGGTGCAAAGCCCGCGCTGGATGAGACGCAAACGGCTCCGCCCGCGCCGACCGTTGCTCTATGTGGTGATGCTGGCGATCCAGGGACTGCTGGGCGTGGCAATGGTCTGGGGTGGTCTGATGTCGGAGCAGGCGCATGCACTGTATGTGGTCGGCGTGCTGTGGTGCCTGATCACCGCAATTGTCGTTTTCGTCGCCCAAATTTTCCGCATGCTGCCGCTGTCGCAGCCGCCGTCGACGGAATAAGACCGAATAGTTTCGGTCGCTTATCGATGGGAACGGGTCCCAGTCGTATCGGTTCTCTGGGCACGGCGGCGCGATGGCTTGCTTCGCGCTGCCGACCAGCCCGGAGACAGCCATGCCAACCAAATCCGAAACCGAACGCGCCGACTGGAGCGGCGCAAAGATGGCGCTTGGCGCTGGCGCGGTGGTCGCCGTCGCAGGCGCGGCGATGCTGCTCGGCCGCAAATCGAATGGCGACCCGATGGTCAGCGATGCGCCGCCCTGGGCGTATAAAGACACACCTTCGGGCGAGCATGGTGCGCTGATCGGGCGTAGCCAGACGATCAACCGGCCGCGCACGGAAGTGTATGACCGTTGGCGCGATTTCACGTGCTTCCCCGACTTCATGGACAACGTCCGCTCGGTAGAGATGACCGGCAAGAAACGGTCGCGCTGGACGATCGAGGCACCAGCCGGAAAGACGGTCGAACTGATCATCGAAATCACCCATGACGTGCCTGGCGAGCGAATCGCCTGGAAAAGCACGCCAGAAAGCCAGATCGATACCGCCGGCGAAGTCTTGTTCAAGGATTCGGCACCCAACCGCGGCACGATCGTGACGCTGATCCTGACTTACGATCCGCCGGGCGGGGCGATCGGCAAACTGGCCGCAAAACTGTTCCAGCGCGAACCCGCCATCCAGGCCCGTCGCGACCTTCGCCGCTTCAAGCAGTTGCTCGAAACGGGCGAGGTGACCGTCAACGCCAGCCCCTCGGCGCGCGCTTCCGAATCCCCGACCGAAGCCCGAATTTAGGAGATGATTCATGCGTGCACTCATCTGGCACGGCCGCCACGACGTCCGCGTAGACACCGTTCCCGATCCGGAAATCGTCAATCCTCGCGATTGCATCATCAAGGTCACCTCGACCGCGATCTGCGGGTCCGACCTGCATCTGTACGACGGATACATCCCGACCATGCGGGCCGGCGACATATTGGGACACGAAAATATGGGCGAGGTGGTCGAGGTCGGCGCCAAGTCGACCCTGAAGAAGGGGCAGCGTGTGGTGATCCCCTTCACCATCAGCTGCGGATCCTGTTTCTTCTGTTCCAAGCAGCAATTTTCGGCCTGCGACAACAGCAACCCCGCGGAGACCTCTGACGCGTCGGAGACACTTTACGGTTATCCGATGGGCGGCGCGTTCGGCTATGCGCACCTAACCGGCGGCTATGCCGGTGGACAGGCGGAATACCTCCGCGTCCCCTATAGCGATGTCGGGCCGATCATCGTTCCCGACGGACTGGAAGACGACAAGGTCCTGTTCCTCAGCGACATCCTGCCGACCGGCTGGCAGGCCGCCGTCAATGCCGAAATCGAGGGCGGCGACACGGTCGCGGTGTGGGGCTGCGGTCCCGTCGGGCTGTTTGCGATCCAGTCGGCAATCCTGCTTGGAGCGCACCGGGTAATCGCGATTGACCATTATCCGCGGCGGCTGGAACTTGCGGCGTCGATGGGTGCCGAAGTGCTCAATTATGAGGAAGTGAATATCCGCGAGGCGCTGTTCGAGATGACCGGCGGAATCGGGCCAGACGCCTGCATCGATGCGGTCGGCATGGAGAGCCATGGGCTGGCGATCGACAATCTGATCGACACCGCCAAGGCCCACACCTTCCTTGGCACCGACCGGCCGATGGCGCTGCGCCAGATGATCATCTGCTGTCGCAAGGGCGGACGCCTGTCGATTCCCGGGGTCTATGGCGGCATGGCCGACAAATTCCCGATCGGCGCGTTGATGGAAAAGGGACTGAGCGTGAAGAGCGGCCAGACCCATGTCCAGAAGTTCGGCAAGAATCTGCTCGAGATGATCGGCGAGGGCAAGCTCGACACGACCTTCATGATCTCGCACCGCGCCAGCCTGGAAGACGGGCCCGAGATGTACCGTCACTGGCACGACGAACAGAATGACTACACCAAGATCGTGCTCAAGCCCGAAATGGCCAAGGGCGACATCAAGGTCAGCTGCAACGAATTCGGAGCTAAGGAGATGGAAGATGCGTAAGTTCGCGATCGTCACCGGGGCTTCGTCGGGGATCGGGCTGGAAATCGCCAAATTGGCGGCGAAGGACGGCTATGACCTGCTGGTCGCCGCGGATACCCCGCTGGTCGATGCGGCAGCCGGGCTCAAGGATATGGACGTGGAGGTACGGCAGGTCGAATGTGACCTTGCGACGGTACAGGGAGTCGAACAATTGCTCGACGCGGCTGGAGGGCGCGAGATCGATGTCCTCGTGGCCAATGCCGGGACTGGCTATGGCGGCGCATTCATCGATCAGGACGTCGAGCGCTGGCACCACACCATCGATACCAATGTCACAGGGACGTTGTTGCTGATCCAGCCGGTGCTGAAAGCAATGACGAAGCGCGGTCGCGGCCGAATCTTGATCACCGGATCGATCGCTGGTCATGTCCCGGGCGCGTTCAACGCGGTTTACAACGGGACCAAGGCATTCATCGACAGCTTCGCCGCGGCGATCGCCAACGAATGCAAGGATTCAGGAGTAACGATTACCTGTCTCAAGCCTGGCGCAACCGACACCGAATTCTTTGCGCGGGCGGGCATGCTGGATACGAAGGTCGGGCAGCAGAAGAAGGATGATCCGGCCGATGTTGCCAAGACCGGTTGGGACGCGATGAACGAAGGCGAACCGGAAGTTGTTCACGGACTGATGAACCAAGCCCAGGTGATCGGCGCGGGAATTCTTCCGGAATCGGTCACCGCCGAGCAGCATCGCAAGATGGCCGAGCCGGGATCGGGCAGGGAGTAGGCTAGAAGGCCGCCACCAGCCTTGCGCGGACGCCGGTGTGGGCGGGGTCGTAGTCGAAATCGGCGGCGAGGCTCTTGGCCATCGCCAGCACCAGCTTCGAGCCGAGGCCGCTCCCGCGCGGGGCATCTCCCGCGAGCATGCCGATGCCGTCATCCTCGACCATCAGCGAGAAGCGGCTTTCGCCGGCGCGGGACAATTCCACGCGAATTTCCCCGCTCGAATCCGGGTGATAGGCATATTTGCAGGCATTACTGACCAGTTCGTTGACGATGACGCCGACCGACACTGCCTTGTCGGGGTGGAGCCGCAAGGGAGTGGCCACTAACCGGATGGAACGCGGCGCGTCGGGGGTCGACCAGGTGCCTTCCAATTCTTCGACGATGGCGGCGAGGTAATCGCTCATCTCGATGCTTTCGACATCGTCGGAAGTGTAGAGCTTGCGGTGGACCTGCGCGATTGCGTCGATCCGCCGCTGGGTATCACCAAGCGCCTCGCGCGCAGCATCGTTGTCGAGCCCCCGCGATTGCATGTGAATGAAAGTCGACACCAGTTGCAGGGAGTTCGCGACGCGGTGATTGACCTCTTTGAGGAGCGTCTCGAGCCGCTCATTGGCGGCGCGGAGCGCGTCCTCTGCCGCCGCTTTCTCTTGTGCCAGCCGGACGCTGGCAAGCGCCTGCCCGAACGCCCGCTCAAGCAGGTCAACGAAGTCATCGCCGGCCGACTTGACGACATACTCCGCCGCGCCGGCCTTGATCGCCGCAACCGCGACCTTGCTCTCTTCCGACCCCGTCACGTAAATGACCGGCGGGCAATCCGGCATCGAGCGCAACGCGGAAAGCGTTGCGAGCCCGTCCATCCCCGGCATGTAATGATCGACCGCGATCAGGTCGAAATTACCATCACGGGCCTTGGCTATCCCCTCGGCACCACCTTCGGCGGTATCGACGACGTGTCCGCGGCGTCCAAGCAGCTTCGACACCAGGCGGCGAAGCCCGGCATCGTCATCGATATACAGGATGTTACGCGATTGCTGCATCAGGCGTCCTGATCGGGAACCTGGATCACCGAAAGGAACAGGCCGAGTTGCCGGATCGCGTCAGAGAAGCTTTCGTAATTGACCGGCTTGGTGATGTAGACATTGCACCCCAGGTCATAACAGCGCGCAATTTCGACTTTGTCGTCGGTCGTCGTGAGCACCACCACGGGTGTGCGATGAAGCCGCGGATCGCTCTTGATCTTGGTGAGAATGTCGGTCCCGCTCATGTCCGGCAGGTTGAGATCGAGCAGGACCATCGCCGGACCATTGTTCGCCGGACCGTCCGGTGAATTGAACAGATATTCCAGCGCGCTGGTGCCGTCGAGAAAGTGGGTCAGATGGTTCGAAATTCCGGCACGGCGGATATTCTTTTCGATCAGGCGCGCATGGCCTTCGTCATCTTCGATCATGATGATGCTGACGGGTTGCTGAGCATTCATTCCGGTTTCCCCTCCGCGGAAGATTTCTGTGGTAATTCAACGATGAAGGTTGAACCTTCGCTTAAAACCGAGCGTAGGGTCACGGTGCCGCCAAGTCGATAGGCGAGCGATCGGACGTTGGCGAGGCCGATGCCCTCACCCTGCTGATCCTGCTGTCCAGAGCGACGGAACAGGTCGAACACGCGGCTATGATCCTCGGGTGCGATGCCGCGGCCATTGTCTTCGACCTCGAACCGCGTGCGGCCCCCGTTTGCTGTGCCGCGAATGTTGATCACACCGGGACGGCCGGGGGCGAGATATTTGACCGCATTCTCCATCAGGTTGGTGAAGATCTGTTCGACCGTCAGTCGGTCATGGAACAGGTCGGGCAGCGGCGCTTCGATCAGGAAACGGGCATTTCGATCGGCGGCCACCATCTCAAGGCTGCGCACGACCTCGCCGACGATCGTGTCCATGGGCAAATGCTCGGGCGTCAGTACCCTTCGACCCTGGCGGGATAGCGAGAGGATTGCCTGGATCAACCGGTCCATCTTTTGCGTCGAGGAGCGGATGAAGTCGATCGATTCGGGGAGGTCCTCGTGCACGGCAAGGCGCACATCCTCGGGCACCGGCGTATCGGATTTCGCCAACGTATCGAAGAAATTCGTGACCATTTTGTCGGCGCGTTCAAGTTCGCTGGTGAAGCCCATGATGTTGACCAGTGGCGAGCGCAAATCGTGACTGACAATGTAGGCGAAACGTTGGATTTCGTCGTTGGCGAGGGTCAGATCCGCGGTGCGTTCGGCAACCGCGCCTTCCAGGTCGGTATTGAGCAAATGGAGCCGATCGCGGGCTTGAGTGAGGTCGCGCGTGTAGCGCCGGACAAGCCAGGTCGCGCCGATACCGATCAGGATGAGGAGCAAGCCCGTCAGGCCGAGGACGAGCTTCGAGAGACTGGACGACCGACTTTGGCTCGCAATGCGATTGTCGAGCAACCGCAATTCCTCGGTGCGCATCGCTCCGGTCGTGGAGCGGATCGCGTTGACCCGGCGCAATTGCACTTCGCGCACAAAATCGGCGCGAGCCGCCTCGGATTGTCCGGCCCCGGCCTTGGCCATGATCGCGGTGAGCGTATCCAGCTCGTCGGCGACCTGGGTGCGGAGCTTCGCCACGTTGCGCTGCTGAAACGCATTGTCGATCGTCAGCAGCGCCAGACGATCGATGCCAGGCGGGATTTCGGCGACGTTCTCGCGGAAGGTGCTCAATCGTACCGGAGCGGGCGACAGCAGATATCCGCGGGACGCCGCTTCGGCGCGCTCGATCCGGACTTCAATCTCCGCCAGTTGATCGACGACTTCGTAGCTGTGATCGACCTGTTCGCTCGATCGTTCAGTCCCGATCAGCGCGAATATCCCGCCGACGAACGCCAGGAACAGTAGCAGGAAGCCAATGCCCACCGCCGACGCCGCGAGACGATTGAACCGGCGATCGTCGATTTGCAGCATAGGCCCCCGGGAAACGCGGCCGACGGGCCAGTGAGGAAATGGCGCACCCGACAGGATTCGAACCTGTGACCCCTGCCTTCGGAGGGCAGTACTCTATCCAGCTGAGCTACGGATGCGTGGCGCCCATCTAACCGCGCGGGCGCGCCGGGGCAACAGGGTCAGTTTGCGAGGAAGGCGGCGAGGCGCTGGTGGAGGGCGTGGCGTGCCCGGCCGACGATCATGCCGACATGGCCGGAGGGAATTGCGACGCTCTCCCCCGGCGGCGCGGTGGCGGCGGGGACGATATGGTCGCGGGCAGCGAGCAGGTGGAGGCCGGGGCCGGGGACGACGGGCCGACCGCCGACACGCCACTGGCCCAATCCGGGCAAATCGGCACCGAACAGATCCTCGACCATTTCCCGGGCGGCGGGGAGCGGGAGCGGCTCGCCCTCATTGGCCCAATCCTCGAGCATGACGAAGCGGCGTGCTTCGTCACCGGAAGGATCGAGGTCGGCGAAGGCAGCGAATTTGGCGACGGTGCGCGCCGGGTCGAGCGCCCAGAAGGCGGCCTGCAGCACCTCCATCGGAAGCGCGCCGAAGCTGGTCGAGGGGCCGCGCGCGCTGGTCCAGATGTTGGCCAAGGCGGTGCGGCTGGCGGCGGGGTAAGCGGCGAAGTGCCACGGGGCGGCGAGGGTGGCGAGGCGGTCGACCGGGGTCAGGCCGGCAGCGGCGATCGCCATCGTCCCGCCGAGGCAATAGCCGAGCAAGGCGGGCGGATCGCCGAGTTGCTCGATCAGGGGGACCAGGATCGCCTCGATATGGCCGGCGATGCTGCGGTCGGCGCGGGCGCTGGCGGGGCCCCAGTCGAGCAACAGGACATGGGCGTGGCCGGTGAGCGCGGCGGCGAGCGAGGTGCCGGCATCGAGATCGAGGATGTGCGGCGGATTGATCAGCGACGGGACCAGCACCAACGGGCGTCCGGAGCCACCATGGTCGCGCAGGCAGGCGTCCCCGATCCGCGCGATTTCCGGCGGTTGCGGCGGGCGGGAGATGCGCGGCGCGGCGGCGTAGGAATCGAGCCCTGCCAATGCCTTGCGGGCCAGTGCGGGATCGTCGCGGCCGGCCTGCCGGAGCAATTCGAGGAACAGAGGCAGCGGCCGCGGGGAATGGGGAATGCTGCGCTCATGCTGCACCCCGCCAAGCCCGTGTTGCGGTGCGGCATGAGGCGGTGCTACGAAGCGATCCGCATCAGGAGCGCTGTTCATGGGTAAGTCGTCGGGCAAGGTCACCATCAAGAAATACGCCAACCGGCGTCTGTATGACACCGAAAGTTCGAGCTACATCACGCTCGACCGATTGGGGGCGATGATCCGCGAGGGCCGCGACTTCGAAGTGATCGACGCCAAGAGCGGCGACGACATCACCCACCAGGTGCTGACCCAGATCATCGTCGAGGAGGAATCGCGCGGCGAGGGGGCGACCATGCTGCCGGTCAATTTCCTGCGCCAGCTGATCGGCCTGTACGGCGGCCAGATGCAGGGCGCGGTGCCGCAATATCTCGAAGCGGCGATGGACATGTTCCAGAAAAACCAGGCGGCCATGCGTGACGCGGTCGGAAAGCCGTTCGAGGCCGCCACCCTCGGCCCGAACATGTTCGCCGATCTGGCCAAGCGCAACATGGCGATGTTCGAGGAGGCGGGCCGGGCGTTCGTGCCGGGCGCGGCGGCGAAGAAAACGGCGTCGGCGGGCACCGACCCGCAAAGCGAAGTCGAAACCCTGCGCGCCGAGCTGGCCGCGCTACAGGCGAAGGTCGACAAATTGGGGAAATAGGGGCGCGGAGATGCCAGCGCGGAGCCCTCCTTCGACAGGCTCAGGACAGGCCCCTTCGACAGGCTCAGGACATGCTTAAGTTGATGAAGTTTCGCTAGTCCGGCGCCTTTTTCGGCGGTCTGAATCAACTTAAGCAATTTTGCCGCCAGTGACGTGGCGAGCGCCTGTCACGACAGGTTGGGGATCGACGATCTGAAAGCATGTCCTGAGCCTGTCGAAGGAAGCCGGGCGCGCGAGTCGCCGACGGCAAGCCAAGCAGGCGAAATCCTATTTTGGAAGCTTTTCGTTCGGCTTAGCGCGATGGGGAGAGCCGAAGCGCGGGATCTGGTAATCGGGTCGAAGCCAACGGATTTGCCCCGCCACTTCTTCAGCCGCGCGTTCGTGATTGAGCGCCACGAGCCGGGTCACGATTTCGGACGGTCCCAATTCCCCCGCCGCCCATTCGGTCCCCCAGCCATAAGCATCGGCCACCGCCTGATCGAGTTGCGCGTGCAGCCGGTCAACGATCGCCGCACGCGCCTTTGTCGCGCGGCGCTGGTCCGCATCGCTCATCTGCTTACCCAACCGTATCTTGACGCGAAGATTGTACAGCTCGGTCATGGTAAGTTGGTCAGTTTCGATGAGCGCCAGTTTGCGCGTTACATCGAGGTCCTCTGCAAGGTCTGCGATTGTGGTGCGCTTGTCAGGCGCAGGATCGGGAAATGGAAAAGTGTCAAAGATGCGCGATTTTGTATAGCGATGACCTTGCTCAAAGCTTGCGACTCCAAGCAGTGCGCAGTTCGCATATGTCCAATGGAGGTGGATGGCTGATTGCAAAGTTCCCAGATGGAAACTGTCATCGCTGCCGATTACAACTAGCATATTATCAGCAAGAATCTCCGCATCAAGAAACTGGAAAATGCGGTGCTTCGATGTTTCGACGGTAACGATATAACGGGTAAGACCGGCTAGCGCGGCCCGGAGCAATGGACGCGGCTTTCCAAACTGCCACCAGTTTTCCGCATAGGCCCTGGCATCACCCGTCGGCGATCGCTTTACCTGTTCCTCACGATCCCGTTTCACGGTAAGGTCAAGTCTCTGCCAAACTTCCGGGAAATTCGTGCGAACTTGTTTCTCGTCGAGCCCGAACAAATCTATTACCAGCGCATCGCGTGAAACGCCCAGCAGGTCTTTTCCGTTGCGATAGGGCCGGATGTGCTTTTTGCAGTCCGTCCCGAATACCCAAACCCATATGCTTGGCATCCCCTGCTGCAACGATAAAGCCTGCGCCCATGAGTTGGACGCCGCGTGACGAGAAGCCAAAGTTCGCCCGCAGCGCCGTCAGCGACGACAGGTCGACGCCAATCGTCAAATTGGCGTGAATGGTCGCAGTTGTAGGCGACAGCTTGACCTGCGGCTCGTCGCTATCAAGCCCCGATTCCCTCACTACCTCCCGCAATTCGCCATCATGCTCCCCACGCTCCGCTACTGTCATGGCGATGCGCACGGCAGCGGCATCCTTGCTCGCCTTGGTCCACGGATGATCGGGAATCGCCATGACGAGAGATAGCTTCCCCTCCCCCCTGTGGGGAGGGGTTGGGGTGGGGGCCAGCCGCGTCTGCGGCGCAAAAGAATCCTGACCTTCAGTCGGATCGATTTCTTCGGCGGCGGACGCCGCCGGCCCCCCACCATCCTCCCCCACAAGGGGGGAGGTTTTAAGGTATCCCGCGATCACCCGCCGGCTGAACTCCTGCGTAATCGAATTGGTGGTGACGAAGCCGAAGCGCCTAAGGGGACTGTCCTTGGCGACCAGCGCATGCGCCGCCCGGTCCCACCATTGCATAACGAAATCGGCTGACTTGGGCACCCTTGGGTTGGCGCGCCACAAGGCCTCGGCATAATCCGATCCCAGCCGATCCCTTAGGTCCTTGCCGCCGATGAAAGGCGGATTGCCGACGATGAACTCCGCATTCGGCCAATCCGGAATCATCGGATTTGCAAGGTCCGGCTGGCCGTTTGCGTCCATCTTCAAAACCGCGTCGTAACCCCCCGGTCGCCCGAAATTGATACTCGCGCTTTCCGCCAGGACTGGCTGCGGCACGCTGTCAGGGTCGTCGTGCAGCCGGTTGCGCAGCCATCCGATCCACAGCACCAGTTCGGCAATCTTTGCCGCCCGCGGATTCTTCTCCAGTCCGTGAAACTGGTGCGGGCCAACCTTGGGCTCGGCCGTACCGCCAAGCATTTGGATGGTTTCGATGACGCGCGATTCCAGCGCCTGCATCAACTCCATCGAGACGTAGAGGAAGTTGCCGGTCCCGCATGCCGGATCGAGCACGCGCACCGTCGTCAAGCGCTCGTGAAACGCCACGGCTCGGCCGAGCAGGCCGTCCTCCTCGCTTGTCTCAATCGCCGTCCACTCGGGCTCCAGCACATCCATGATCGTCGCCCGGACCAGCGTCTCGACATAGGCGCGGGGGGTGTAATGCGCGCCTAGTTTGGCCCGCTCTTCTGCCGTCAATGCTTGCTCCAGCAGCGTCCCGAAAATGGCCGGCTCGACCTTGCGCCAATTCTGACGTGCTGCTTCGTAAAGGTCGTGGATCGTCATGCTACTCAGCCGGTATGTCCGCGCCGTCTCGCTGAACAGATTGCCGTTGAAGTATCGCACCTCCTCCTCGAACGCCGAGGCCCAGCGGTCGGTCAGATGTGGCTGACCCATATTTTTCCACAGGTCGAGCAAGCCGCGCTCGAACAACTCGTCGTTGGATTCGGCACGCTTAAGGAAGTCGCGGAATTTGTCCTTGGGCAGCAGTCCGATGTCCTCGGCGAACATGCAGAACAGGATGCGCATCAGGAACAGCGCCGATTCCTCGACATCCCGCGCTTTGTCCGCCTCGCTTCCATCCTTTGATTTCAGTCGGGCAATCTCTTCAATATATTGGCTGACCGATGCCAGCCTGCTCGCAACGGTTCGAGTCACGTCGGCAGACTGGAATCGCGGGTCTATCGATCGTGGCTCGGACCAAATCGCCTTCAGCATTTCCAGCGCTGTTCGATCGACACCCTTGATTTCGGTGCTGCTCGCCAGGTCGACCAGTTCGACACGATAGCGTTGCTTGTCTGGGAAGAATTGATAGCCGCGCCCGTTGCCGCCGGCATCGTGATAAATCTCGAATCCGCGCCCGATGTCACACACGATCAGGAACGGCGCGACCGGTTCCGACGCGGGTAGATTCTTGGCGTAATTTTCAGCCTGCAATCGGGCATCGCGCATCAATTTGTCGTAACGCGCACCCGATGGCGCCCGTGGCCCCTGCGGCTCGCCAAGATCGAGCCCGACCTGTTCGGGCTTCAGCTGGCTTTGTTTGGCCTCCATGATGAAGTGGGCGCGCTTGTAGAGATCGACTGCGCCCTTCCCACCGAGTGAGCGAAAGCTGCCTTTCGGCACCGGTGCTTCATATTCATAGGCACCAAGCACGCCGCCGCTGGCCGGTTCGCTCGGGGGATCGACGCCAAGCACGGCGCAAAGGTCGTTGATGAAAAGCGGCAGGTTCTTTTTCTCAGCCCCGCCGACGGTGCCTTGCCACTTCGCAATGAATTCATGCGGCGTCATTCAGTAATGCTCGAATATGTATCGGTCACACGCTCTCCCCTGTCCGAGCGGGTGCATCTTGGCGGGATGGGGCGCGGTTGGGAAGTGCTGGCGGGTGGTTTGCTAAGCGCTAACCCCCTCCGTCGGCTTCGGCGCCATGAGTGAGGAGCGACTGGAGCCCGCCGCGGCGCGAAGGTGCAGAGATTATCGCCAAAATATTCCATTACAAGTCTTGTTTCTGATCGCGGACCACAACATGTTGTGGATGCAACTCAACACAGCGAAAGGAGGTGATCCGATGTCTCATGGTTCAGCTAAGGGGTCGGAGAAGTTCGTTCGGGGGATGCGCCACTAAGCGGCGCCGTGGTCCTCCGGGCTTGGAGCAATCCGGCCGCTGACCATGTTTTCGGGGGTCGACGCTTGGCGTCGGCCCCCGAATTACTGTACGCATCCGTCACGATTCCGGCGCGCGCTTCCATGCGCGATGCGGAACCGTTCCGCCGCTGGACCGTCTTTGCGGTGAAGTAATGCAACTGGAGGGATGTTCATGGCCAAGGCGACGACGAGCAAGACCGGCAACAAAACCGGCAGCAAAACCGGATCCGCGACGAAAAGCGGATCGGGCAAGTCGACGATCGACAAGTTGACCAAGGCGGCGATGAGCCGCGAAATGCTCGCCGCCGGACTCACCGCCGCCGCCGCGACGATCGCCGCAAGCCCCAAGGCTCGCCGCGCCATCCGCGATGCCGGGCTGGACGCCGCCGACAGCGCCAGCAATGCCGCCAACAATATGATGAGCAGCGCATCCAAGCTCGGTTCGCTGATCGCCGAAGCCGTCGCCGACGCCGCCCAGCGCGTGCTGTCGGGCAAATGGGTCGACGATGCCGAAGCCGCCGTGTCCAAGGCCGCGAGCAGCGCCAAGAGCGCGGTCGGGCTGACGTCCACGCCGGCGCGCAAGACTGGGGCGAAGAAGGCTCCGGCCAAGCGCAAGTCCGCAGCGCGCAAGCCGGCCGCGAAAACCGCGTCGGCCAAGCCGGCAGCGAGCAAGGCCAAGCCGCGCACCGCGGCGAAGCGCAAGCCCGCCGCACGCCGGGCCCCGCGTTCCGCGCCCAAGCCTGCCACGCCGAAGAGCTGAACGGTCCGCACGACGGGCACTGGAATAAGCGCCCTCTGGAATAAGAATGGGCCTCATGCCATTGGGCGGCGATGAACTCGTCGCCCAACACTTCATCGTCGCCATTCGCCGTGATCGTCCTTGCCGCCGGGCAGGGGACGCGGATGCGGTCCGACACGCACAAGGTGCTTCATCCGATCGCTGGCAAGCCCATGCTGCTGCACCTGCTCGACACGGTCGGTGCGATGGGCGCGGCGCGGCAGGTGGTGGTGGTCGGCAAGGGCCGCGAGCAATTGGAGGAGGCGCTGACCGGACGCGGGGTCGCGACCGCGGTCCAGGCCGAGCAGAAGGGCACGGCGCATGCGGTGGCGCAGGCCCGCGCGGCGCTCGACGGTTTCGACGGGCCGGTGGTGATCTTGTATGGCGATACGCCGTTCGTGACCGCGGCGACGCTGCAGCGGATGCTGGTTCGGTTGGCCGAGGCCGACGATCCCGGCGTGGTGGTGATGGCCAGCAGCCCCGCGGACGGCAAGCAATATGGACGCGTGATCCTGGGGGAAGGCGACCGCATCGCGAAGATGGTCGAATTTAAGGATGCCAGCGCGGAAGAGCGCGCGGTGCGGCTGTGCAATTCGGGCATGATGGCGGTCGGCGCGGACGACCTGTTCGGCTGGATCGATCAGGTCGGCAACGACAATGCGGGCCACGAATATTATCTGCCCGACGTGGTCAATGTGGCGGCGGAATCGGGGCGGCATCCGGTGGCGATCGAGGGCGAGCCGTTCGAGACCGCGGGGGTCAACAGCCGCGCCGAGCTGGCGCATCTCGAGCTCGACTGGCAGCGGCGGCGGCGCGAGGAAGCGCTGGAGCAGGGGGCGACATTGATCGACCCGGAGAGCGTGTGGTTCTCCGCCGATACCGAGCTTGGGCGCGACTGCACGATCGAGCCGCATGTCGTGTTCGGCCCCGGCGTGAAGATCGCCGACGGGGCGGTGATCCGCGCGTTCAGCCATATCGAGGGGGCGGTGATCTCGGGCGGCTGCGAAGTCGGGCCGTTCGCGCGGCTCCGGCCCGGGACGGTGCTGGAGCAGGGCGCCAAGATCGGCAATTTCGTCGAGACCAAGAAAGCGCGGCTGGGGCGCGGCGCCAAGGCCAATCATTTGACCTATCTGGGTGACGCGGAAGTCGGCGCGAAGGCCAATATCGGCGCGGGGACGATCACCTGCAATTATGACGGCTTCGGCAAATATCCGACGCGCATCGGCGCGGGGGCGTTCATCGGATCGAACAGCGCGTTGGTCGCGCCGGTGACGATCGGCGACGGCGCGATCGTCGGCGCGGGATCGGTGGTGACCAAGGATGTCGCGGCCGACGAGCTTGCGGTGGCGCGCGCCAGCCAGCGCGGAATGAAAGGCTGGGCGGCACGCTTCCGGGCGAGCCAGCAGGCCAAGAAGGATAAAGCGTAAATGTGTGGGATTGTTGGAATTGTCGGTCGCAGCGCGGTTGCGGGGCGGTTGTTCGACGGGCTTCGGCGGCTGGAATATCGCGGCTATGATTCGGCCGGGATCGTCACCGTGCAGGACGGCGATTTCGACCGGCGGCGGGCGGAGGGCAAGCTCGACAATCTGAAGCGCGAGCTGGACGCTGCGCCGTTGGGCGGCGAGGTCGGGATCGCGCATACGCGCTGGGCGACTCATGGCGCGCCGACGCTTGGCAATGCCCATCCGCATATCGCCGGGCCGGTGGCGCTGGTGCACAATGGAATCATCGAGAATTTCAAGCCGCTGCGCGATGAACTGATCGCCGACGGACGGACGTTCCTGAGCGAGACCGACAGCGAAGTGGTGGCGCATCTGGTGGCGCGCGAAGTCGAGGGCGGGGCGAGCCCGCAGGACGCGGTGGCGACGGTGTTGCCACGGCTCCACGGGGCGTTCGCGATCGCATTTTTGTTCCGCGATCATCCCGAGCTGGTGATCGGCGCGCGGATGGGTGCGCCGCTGACGGTTGGGTATGGCGAGGGGGAGAATTATTTGGGGTCGGACGCGCTGGCGCTGGCCGCGCTGACGCAGAAAATCGCCTATCTGGAAGAGGGCGACTGGGCGGTGGTGCGCGCCGACGGGGTGGAAGTGTTCGACCGCGACAATCGGCCGGTGGCGCGCGCGGTCGTCGCGTCGGGTGCAAGCGCCGACAAGGTCGACAAGGGCAATCATGCGCACTTCATGCGCAAAGAGATATTCGAGCAGCCGATCGTCGTCGCGCAGACGCTGCAAAGCTATGTGCGGCCGTTCGAGGGCACAGTGGCGCTGCCCGATTTCGGCTTCGACCTGGGCAGCATCCAGCGGGTGACGATCGTCGCCTGCGGCACGTCATATTATGCCGGGATGGTGGCCAAATATTGGTTCGAGCGGTTCGCGCGGGTCGCGGTTGATATCGATGTGGCGAGCGAATTCCGGTACCGCGAGCCGGTGCTGGAAGCGGGCGGGCTGGCATTGTTCATTTCGCAGTCGGGCGAGACGGCGGACACGCTCGCGGCGCTGCGTCATGCAAAGACCGAGGGGCAGACGATCGCGGTGGTGGTCAATGTGCCGACCAGTTCGATGGCGCGAGAGGCGGACCTGTTGCTGCCGACCCATGCCGGGCCGGAAGTCGGCGTGGCGTCGACCAAGGCGTTCACTTGCCAGTTGGCGGTGCTGGCCGCCCTGGCCGCCAATCTGGCGCGGGCCAAGGGTCGGCTGAGCGCGTCGGAGGAGCGAGACATCGTTGCCCACCTGCGCGAGGCCCCTCAGGCCCTGAACGACGCGCTTGCCCATGACGAGGATATCTCCGCGATCGCGCCACTGATCGCGCCGGCGCGCGACGTGCTCTACTTGGGGCGCGGGCCGGACTATCCGATGGCGCTGGAGGGGGCGCTGAAACTCAAGGAAATCAGCTATATCCATGCCGAAGGCTATGCGGCGGGCGAGATGAAGCATGGCCCGATCGCGCTGATCGACGATGCCGTGCCGGTGATCGTGCTGGCGCCGTCGGGGCCGTTGTTCGAGAAGACCGTGAGCAACATGCAGGAGGTGCGCGCGCGCGGCGGCAAGATCGTGCTGATCAGCGACGCCAAGGGGATCGCCGCGGCCGGCGAGGGATGCATGGCGACGATCGAGATGCCCGAAGTTCACCCGCTGATCGCGCCATTGGTCTATGCGGTGCCGGTGCAATTGCTGGCCTATCACGTCGCGGTGCTGAAGGGCACGGACGTCGACCAGCCGCGCAACCTGGCGAAGTCGGTGACGGTGGAGTGACTCAGGCGGCCGCCTTGGCCTCCGCCAGCGTCCGGACATGGGTTATCAGGCGCTCGTAAAGGAAGTCGATTGTTAGCCGGACCCTTGGCGTGTGGCGGACGCGGTCGTGGGTGAGGAGCCACATGTCGCGGCCGTGGCCGTCGCGCGGGGGGAGGCAGCGGATCAGGTCGGGGTCGGCATCGGCGACGAGGCATGGCAGCACGGCGAGGCCGAAGCCGGAGCGCACGCCGGACCATAGGCCGGTCGAGGTGGCGTGGTGCATCGCGACCTGCTTTTCGAGGCCGAGCGAGACCAGCCACGCTTCGTAATGGCGCCATAATTTGCCGCCGCCGCCGCCGATGATGGCGTGGTTCATCAGTTCGGCGCGCGTTTTGGGAACGCCGTGGATCGCGGCATATTCGCGGCTGCAGTAAAGCGTCCAGTCGTCGATACACAGGCGGCGACCGACCGTGCCGGCTGGCGGTTCCTGGTTTGTGCTGCGGATGGCGATATCGGCGTGGCCGTCGCCGAGATCGAGCAATTCCTGCTGGGTATCGAGTTCGACGATGATCTCTGGGTGACGCTCGTGAAGCTCGCGCAGCATCGGGGCAAGCAAGGTGTTGGCGAAAATTTCCTGCGTGGTGATGCGCACCGTGCCGCTCGCGTCGCGGGCAAGCGCGGCGGAGGCTTCCGCGAAGTCGCCGGCTGCCGTCGCCACCTGTCGCGCCCGGTCGAGCAGCACAGTGCCGTCCGGGGTCAGCGCGTAGCCGGCTTGACGCTTTTCAAACAGGGAAAGACCAAGCGCTTCCTCCAGCGCGGCGATGCGGCGGGCGACGGTGGTCTGGCTGACGCGCAGGGCGCGGCCCGCGGCGAGCGTGCTGCCATGGTCGGCCACGGCGAGGAAGTAACGCAGGTCGTTCCAGTCGAGCATCGCCTAGGTCTAGCCTCCGCCGCAAACGCACGCATTCTGCAATAGTGCAGAACCATACCGCAACATCGTTGCTTATGAAAACCTATTTTTGCGCGTAGTTGAAGGGTCGCGCCGGACATCCGGCACTCGAACAGAGGAAGCGACCATGAAACAGCTAGCCATATTCCTTGCCGCAATGTTGGCCTCGGCGGTCACTCTGAGCCCCGCTATCGCCGCCGATCCCGCCGCGGGAATTGCCATCGTCAGAACCGCCGATCTCGACCTGGGCAATGCCCGCGATTTGGCGACGCTCGACAGGCGGCTGTCGATTGCGATTGTCGAGGCATGCGGCGAGGCGTCGAATGTTGACCTGGAAGGCCGCAATGCGGTCCGCGCCTGCCGCGTCGATGCCCGCGCCAAGGTCGATGCCGAGCGTAATCGGCTGGTCCAGCTCGCGGCACGGGAGAGTGCCACCAAATTCGCCTCTGCGCATTGAGGTGATGCACTGGGGCGGCGCCTGCGGGTGCCGCCCCTTCTTTTGCGCGGTTCGTGTCACATTTCGACCCGTGAAGTGAGAGAATGACCGGCCTCGCAATTTGGCGAAGTCGTGGTAGCGCGAACGGCGGGCGCGAGCAGGCCAAAGCTCGCCCTAGGCCGTGATGGGGTCGGCTGCTTCGCGTGCGAAAAAGATGACGACTTGCACACCCTTGTCGGGTGCCGAGGAAACTTCAAGTTTGGCTTTCGCATTCTGTTTCAATGATTGTGCGATCACCGCGCCGAGCTTGCCCGATTGCGGCCAGGTTGTGCCTTCCGGCAGGCCGATACCATCATCCGCAACGACCACCCGGCATCCGGTATCGTCGACAAGGCTAGACACGGTGATGGTGCCGCCGTCGCGTCCGGCAAAGGCGTGCTTGAGGGCGTTGGTCATGAGTTCGTTGACCACCAGGCCGGTCGGCATGGCGACATTGATCGACACCGGCCAGGTGTCGACCTTGAGCTCGAGGCGGATCCCCTCGACCGCGTGAGCTTGCATCACCGACGACGCAACCTTGCTCAGATAGACGCCAAGATCGATGCCATCGTCCGCACCTTCTCCGGACAACAAGTCATAGAGCAAAGCCAGCGAATTGATCCGGCCGGCCAGACGGTCGAACCGCTCTCCGGTCTCTCCATCAGCCACATTGCGCGCTTCCATCCGGATCAGCGCGGTGATCATCTGGAGGTTGTTCTTCACCCGATGCTGCAGCTCGCGAAGCAGGACATCCTTGTCGCGCAGCAGTTGATCATGCTGCTCGCCGTCGCCTTTGATGCGTTGGCCGGTGCTTGCCAACGCCACGAGGCGGAACATCGGGGTGCCCTCATCACTTTCGATCGTGTTCGACCAGGCATCGACTTCGACCCGATTGCCGTCGTGATCGATCGTGAAGGTGCCGATATATTCTTCATCGCTCTGCACCGCATTACTCAACGGCGTATCGTCGTGGTGCGGTGCCGCCACGCCGGGAAGCACGTTCCAGTCATTTCCCTGGATCTCTGCCGCCGTCAGGCCGGTCAGGCGCTCGAATTCGAAATTGCAGTAAGTGATCTCCTCCGACGGGCGCAATTCCGCCACCGCGATGGCCACCGGCACATGGTCGAGAAACTGCTTGAACCGATCGCTTTCCAGCGCATCGGCAAGGCCCGGGGCGGTGAGCAACTGTTCGACGTCGCTGGAGTCGTTATTATCTTCCATACCCACCCCTTTTACGCCCACCAGATCATCTCTTAGCAGAAACAATGCGCCGATTTTCAATAAACCCAATGCCGGAACGCACACTTTTGCTGACGGCGTGGAACGACCGGGATAATGGCATCAAGCAGCGAATGCGAGGGGAAAAGAGATGGTCGCGGTGGCCGGTGGCGGATGTCATTGCAAGGCGGTGCACTTTACCGCGCGGTTGCCGGCTGAGCCGGTGCCGGCACTGGAATGCAATTGCTCGATCTGCTCGATGACCGGTTTCCTTCACATCATCGTGGAGCATGGCGATTTCACGCTGGAGCACGGGGCGGACAAGCTAACGAGCTATCGCTTTGGAACGGGAGCGGCGGAGCATCTGTTCTGTTCAGTCTGCGGGGTGAAAAGCTTCTACCAGCCGCGCAGCCACCCCGATGCGTGGAGCATAAATGCGCATTGCCTCGATTCTCCAATCAACCTTGCGGTGGAGCATTTCGACGGACGCGATTGGGATAAAGCAAAGGCCGCCCTCGACGGCGATTGACGCGCTGGCTATCGCCAAACCCATGCACCATGCGCTTCGCCTTCGCCTCGATTCCGCCGCGCTCGTCGCCAACTGGCGCTGGCTGGAACGGGTCAGCGGGACGCGGGCGGGGGCGGCGGTCAAGGCGGATGGCTATGGTCTGGGCGCGCACGGGGTCGTCGAGCGGCTCGGCGCGGCGGGGTGTCGCGATTTCTTCGTATCGACTTGGGCCGAAGCCGCCGCCTTGGGGAAGTTGCCCGAAGGTGCGAGCCTGAGCGTGTTGCACGGCGTCGGGCCGGCTGATGTTGAGGCGGCGCTTGCGAGCGCGGCGCGACCGGTGCTCAACACGGCGTCACAGGTCGCGCGATGGAAGGAAATTGCGCCGGGGCGGCCGTGTGACCTGATGGTGGATACGGGGATGAACCGGCTCGGCCTCAGGATGGACGAGGTACATCTGGTCGAGGGGCTGACCATCGATACGCTGATGAGCCATCTGGCGTGCGGCGACGAGGATTCAGCGATGAACGGAGTGCAGCTGGAGCGGTTTCGCGCCGTCGCCGATGCGGTGCCGGCGCGGCGGCGGAGTCTGGCCAATAGTGCGGGGGTCTGCCTTGGCCCGGAGTTCGGCTTCGATTTCGTCCGGCCGGGGCTGGCGCTGTACGGCGGGGTGCCGCGGCGCGAGGCTGAAGGGCATATTGCGCAGGTGGCTTTTCCCGAGGCCGAAGTGGTGCAGCGGCGCGTGGTCAAGGCGGGCGAAACGATCGGCTATGGCGCGACCTGGACGGCGGAAGGCGACACCGAGGTGGCGATTTTGAACATTGGGTATGCCGATGGCTATTTGCGCTGTTTCGCGGGGGTTGGCGGGGCCACGTTCCATGGCACGCGACTGCCGCTGATCGGGCGGGTGTCGATGGATCTGGTGGCGGCCGATTGCTCGGGCACGGCGGAATTGGGAGAGGGTGACTGGGTGACGCTGGATTATGCACTCCCCGAAGCGGCGGCGGCGAGCGGCCTGTCGCAATATGAATTGCTGACGGGCCTCAGCCAGCGGCTGGAGCGGGTTTGGGCGTAAACTCCCCTCCCTACTTTAGGGAGGGGCCGGGGGTGGGTTCGAGCGAAGCGAGCTCCTAATTATTTTCACTCACGCCTCACCATTCAACCCACCCCTCGATCCCCTCCCTGCTAGGGAGGGGAGGAAGATGCGAGCTTTGCTACCTTCGGTGGGGGTGTCTTCGGTTTGAACGCACACAGATCCACCACCGGGCAACGCCAGCATTCGGGGGTGCGGGCCTTGCAGATGTAGCGGCCGTGGAGGATCAGCCAGTGATGGGCGTGGGCCAGGAACGGCTCAGGGGTGATCTTTTCCAGTTTCGGCTCGACCGCCAGTGGGGTCTTGCCGCGGCCCAAGCCGGTGCGGTTGCCGACACGGAAGATGTGGGTGTCGACCGCGATCGTCGGGTGACCGAAGGCGACGTTGAGCACGACGTTGGCGGTCTTGCGGCCGACGCCGGGGAGGGTTTCGAGCGCGAGGCGGTCGGTCGGGACTTCGCCTCCGTGCTGGTCGACCAGGATGCGGGCCGCGGCGATGACATTCTTGGCCTTTGTGTTGAACAGGCCGATAGTCTTGATGTGGTCGCGCAAGGCTTCCTCGCCGAGGTCGAGCATTTGCTGCGGGGTCGTGACCTTGGCGAACAGGCTGCGGGTGGCCTTGTTGACACCGACATCGGTCGCCTGCGCGGACAGCGCGACCGCGACCAGTAGGGTATAGGGGTTCAAAAATTCGAGCTCGGTCTGGGGCGCGGGGTCATTTTCCGCGAGACGGCGGTAGAATTCGAACGCATCGGCTTTTTTCATTCGGCTTCGATCACGTCTCGCATGGTGTAGAGGCCGGGCGCCTTGCCGACGAGGAAGCGTGCGGCGGCGATGGCGCCGCGGGCAAAGATGCTGCGGTCCTCGGCGCGGTGGGAGAGGATAATTCGCTCGTCACGGCCAAGGAACATCACGTCATGGTCGCCGGCCACGGTGCCGCCGCGTATCGCCGCATAGCCGATCTGCCCCGCCTCTCGGACGGGACCGGTGCCGCAGCGGCCGATCTCCTCCTCCGCATTGAAGCCGCGACCTTCCTCGACCGACTTGCCGAGATAGAGCGCGGTCCCGCTCGGTGCGTCGCGTTTCTTGTTGTGGTGGATTTCGACGATCTCGACGTCCCAATCGTCGGGGGCGAGCACGTGCGCGGCGCGCTCCACGAGTTCGGCAAGCAGTGCGACACCGATCGAGGTATTGGGCGCCACCAGCACCGGCACGACCTCCGCCGCCTCGGCAATCAGATCGTAATGGCCTTCGGTGAGCCCGGTCGTGCCGACCAGGATGGGGACGGCGGCGCTAACCGCCTGATCGAGGCTGGAGCGGAGCCCGTCGGGGGAGGAGAAATCGATCAGCACGTCGCCGGACACGGGATCGATGGTGACATCGTCGGCCGGTTCGACCGCCGCGGCGATGGCGCGTCCCATCCGGCCCTTGGGTGCATAGAGGGTCAGGCGAAGCGTTTGTCGGTCGGTGCGCATGGACGCAAGTGATGGCGCAGAGCCGGTGCGCGCGCAACCGTCGCGCACCGGACGCGGATCAGCGGCAGGTCAGCGTTTGACCATTTCCCGATATAGCACGCTGCCCATGATTTCGCGCATCTTGTTACGATCGCCGCTAGCGGCTGTTGCGGCGCGATCGGTCTGGCTCATTCTCTTGTTCATAATCTCACTGCGTCGCTCCGACTCCGCTGCTGTCGGCATGTCGGCAAAGCGGGTGATCAGGATGATGTTCGGCTCGCCGTCCCGAGGATTGACACTTTGCAGCACATGATAGTCGAGCAGCCAGCCCTGCGATTTGGCATAATCCTGATTGGCCATCCAAACTTTGGTCAGATAGTCGCGGTAATTCTCCATCTGCCCTTCTTCGACGTCAATCCGAGCGGCAACCCACATCGACCCCGGCTTCATCGAACTGTCCTGCGCCACGCAAGGTGCCGACACGGTGATGGTCATCAGCGCCGCGGCGCCGATCAACATTTTATGAAACATCTTTTTTTCCCCTGTTCCCCCGGGCCGAGTCGTTTCACGGCCCTTCCGGCCTGAAGGACCGGCGCTCACGCTAAACAACAAGGAAAGGCTCACAGCCATTCCAGATGCGTAACAAGCATGAGTCGTCGAGTCGCACCTAACTCAAAATTAACACTACGCTCAGGCCTCGGGCAGGAACCGGGCGGCGATGTCGCGGGCGAGGCGGGCGGGACGGTGGGTGACGGCGTCGAGGCAGCACCAGCTCGACTTGACCTCGGCCAGCACGGTTTCACCGCGCTTGATGACAGTGGTGAACAATGCCTTCGCACCTTCGACTTTTTCCGCGATCACGTCCGCAACGACGATGTCGTCGAGAAAGGTCGGGCGACGATATTTGATCTCGTGGCTCAAGGCGACCCACAGGTGGCGTGCAACCGCTTCGGGCGGGGCGAGCGTTTCCCAATA
>JAZKHF010000155.1:0-4938 GCA_040385545.1 Pseudomonadota bacterium | reverse complement strand
TCGCCCTTCGACGAAAGGTGGAACATCAAGGTAAAAACTATGGTTTAGTCACCTGAACCAGAACGTCTCAAATGGAGTGTAGAGTCCTTATCTTACGCCATTTCCTGTCGATCGAACCGAGCGCTGGCCAGCGCCTCGCATCCCTTCGCCTCTCGCGCAGCCTGTTGGCCGCCCCAATTCTGGCCCTGTTGGTGGCCTGTGGCGGAGCCGAAGGTGCGGAGCAGCGCAAGCGGCCGGATCCGACGGTCAGGACCGAGGCTGTGACCAGCATGCGCTTCGCCGACCGGGTGGAGGCTGTCGGAACGGCCAATGCGAACGAGCAGGTCACCCTGTCCGCGCCAGTCACCGAGCGATTGGTTCGTCTTAATTTCGACGATGGCGGCTATGTTCGCCGCGGCCAGACCGTTGCTGTCCTAGCCGCAGGGCAGGAGCGCGCCCAATTGGCCGAGGCACAGGCGGTGTCGCGCAATGCGAACCAGCAATTGTCTCGGATTGCCGAGCTTAAGCGTCGCGGGTTTGCCACCAATTCCAGTCTGGACAGTCAGGTCGCGCTGTCATCCGCTGCCCGCGCCCAGGCGGCGGAAGCGAGCGCGTCGATCGGCGACCGCGTGATCACGGCGCCGTTTGCCGGCTGGGTCTCGCTTCGCTCTATTTCACCTGGCGCTATCGTGGCCGCAGGAACGGAAATCGCCACGATCAGCGATGTGAGCAAGATCAAGCTAGATTTTCCGGTGCCCGAGACGTTGCTGCCCGTTCTCCGTCCCGGGCTTCCTCTAATGGTGACCTCCGCCGCCTGGCCCGGCCAGCCGTTCAGTGGCACGATTGCGAACATCGATCCGGTGATTGACCCCAACACCCGGTCGGTGGTCGTTCGCGCTGAGCTGCCCAATCCGGACCGGCGGTTACGCCCGGGCATGCTGCTCACCGTCGGAATCGACACTGCCCCCCGCGCCGGCCTGTCTGTCCCAGAGCTTGCAGTGGTCGGTGAAGGCGATCGTCGTTACGTCTATCTTGTTGATGCGCAAGGAAAAGCCAAGCGCACGGAAGTGCGGACTGGTACGCGCATGGCCGGACGGATCGAGATCGTATCCGGCCTCCGCGAGGGTCAGAAAGTGGTCACCGAAGGTGTGATCAAATTGACCGATGGAATGAAAGTGAAGGTCGCCGCTGCACCGGGCTCGAGGCCCGCGGCATCCGCCGGCGCGCGTTAGGTCATATTCATGCAACTCTCCGATCTGTCGGTAAAACGCCCCGTGTTCGCCGCAGTGTTGGCGATCCTGGTGGTTGTTATCGGTCTGGTCGGCTTCTTCAGCCTTTCGATTCGTGAATATCCGGACGTCGATCCGCCCGTGGTTTCGATCCAGACCAGCTATACCGGCGCTGCCGCGACGGTGGTCGAAAGTCGGGTCACACAGGTGCTGGAACAAAGCCTGTCCGGGGTTCAGGGCCTCCAGACCATCAGCTCACGGTCGCGCGACGGTCAGTCTCAGATCACGCTCGAATTTTCCGCTGGCACGGACGTCGATGTCGCGGCCAACGATGTTCGCGATCGGGTTGGACGCGTATCGGACGATCTTCCCGACGAGGTGCTTGCTCCTGAAATTTCCAAGGTTGACGCCGACGCATCACCGATCATGTTCATGGTGTTCAGCAAGCCGGGATGGGATCGTCTGCAACTCAGCGATTATGTCGATCGCAACATTGTCGATCGCTTTTCCGCAGTTCCGGGTGTTGCGCGCGTGTTCATCGGTGGCGAAGCCCGACCGGCGATGCGCATCTGGCTGCAACCACAGAAGCTTGCGGCCTTTTCACTGACGCCAGCGGATGTCGAAACCGCGCTTCGCACGCAGAACGTTGAGCTGCCTGCCGGACGGCTGGAATCCAATGCTCAGAATGTCACGTTGAGGGTCGAGCGACCGTTCGCATCGGCGGCGGAGTTCGGCAATCTGGTCGTCCGTCGGGGCGAGGATGGCTATCTGGTCCGCTTGAGTGACGTGGCACGGGTCGAACAAGGACCGGAAAATCCCTATTCCGCTTTTCGTCTCAATGGCGATAGCGCAGTCGGCCTGGGTATCGTTCGTCAGTCGGGTGCCAACACGTTGGCGGTGGCCGATGCGGTAAAAGGACTGGCCGATCAGATCCGCCCGACCTTGCCGGACGGCATGACCGTAACGGTCGGTTCCGATGATTCGCTGTTCATCAAAGAAGCGATCAAGAAGGTCTATGAGACGCTCGCCGAGGCCGCCGTGCTGGTGGTGTTCGTCATTTTCCTGTTCCTCGGAAGTTGGCGCGCGACCCTGATCCCGGCGGTGACCGTGCCGATCTGCCTGCTTGGGGCTTTCGCAACGCTGTGGATCTTTGGATTCTCGATCAATCTGCTGACCTTGCTTGCGCTTGTCCTGTGCATCGGGATTGTCGTCGACGATGCGATCGTGGTGCTCGAGAACATCTACCACCGGATCGAGGAGGGCGAGCCGCCGCTGGCCGCCGCCTACAATGGTGCGCGTCAGGTAGGATTTGCGGTCATCTCCATGACACTCGTGGTGTGCGCTGTGTTCGTGCCCGTGATGTTTATCGCCGGCCAGACCGGACTTCTATTCCGTGAGCTGGCGGTGGCAATGATCGGGGCGATCGCCTTTTCCGGCTTCCTTGCGCTCAGTCTGGCGCCAATGTTGTGCTCGAAAATCCTCAAGCATGAGGAGCGCGGCCGTTTTGCTTCCTGGGTGGACCGCCGATTCAAGCGACTCGAGGCGGCCTATGCCTCGCGGCTCGACAAGGTGTTGCTAAAGCCGCGCATTGCGATCCTGGCCGTGGCGGGCATGCTCATCGGGGCGGGCGTACTTTTCACCACCCTGGAATCAGAGCTGGCTCCGACCGAGGACGTCGGCATCATGTCGGCCAACATCAGCGCACCTGAGGGCACGGGCTACGAGGCCATGGATCGCTACATGCTCGACGCTCAGGCTCAGTTGCTTCCGCTGCTTGATGAAGGAGCGGTGCGAACCGTAATCGCTCGGACACCCGGCGGATTCGGTGCCAGCGACGATTTCAACAGCGGCTCGTTCACGATCTTTCTGAAGCCGTGGGGAGAACGCGAAAAGACCACCCAGGACGTGGTCGGCGAGATCAATCGCAAGCTGGCGGCGCTACCGGCGGTGCGTGGCAATGCGTCGGTTCGATCGTCGCTGAGCAGGGGACGCGGCCAGCCCATCAATTTCATCATCGCCGGATCAACCTATGAAGAGCTGGTCACCGCGCGTGACCGCATCCTGGCAGCTGCGGCCGACAACCCCGGAATCATCAATCTGGATTCCGATTATAAGGAAACAAAGCCGCAACTGCGGGTCGAGGTCGATACGGCGCGGGCGGGGGATCTTGGCGTGTCGGTCGCCGACATCAGTCAGGCGCTGCAGACCTTGTTGGGATCGGCACGGGTTTCGACCTATCTTGATCGCGGCGAGGAATATCGTGTCGTCGTGCAGGCGGAGGCAGCCAACCGATCCACCGAAACCGACCTGTCATCCATCTATGTGCGTAGCCGATCGGGCGAATTGGTGCCCTTGTCCAACCTTGTCACCACCCGCGATACGGCGGGCGCGCGCGATCTCGGTCGGTTCGACAAGTTGCGTGCAATCACGTTGTCGGGCGGCCTTGCGGAGGGCTATTCCTTGGGCGACGCACTAACCTTCCTGGAGGAGCAAGCGGCTGCTTCGCCAGAAGTGACCGCGGTAGGCTATAGCGGGGAGAGCAAGGCGTTTCGTGAGTCCGGTGGATCCATCATCGTCGTATTCGCGCTCACCATCCTGATCGTGTTCCTGCTTCTCGCCGCTCAGTTCGAAAGCTTCGTCCATCCGATCGTGATTATCGCCACCGTACCTTTGGCGGTGGCCGGGGGGATGATCGGACTGGCGGCAATGGGCCAATCGCTCAACCTGTACAGCCAGATCGGGATCGTCATGCTGGTCGGCCTGGCGGCGAAGAATGGCATCCTGATCGTTGAATTCGCAAACCAGTTGCGCGACGAAGGAAGGGATATAGCCACCGCCATCCGCGAAGCGTCGGCGCGCCGTCTGCGACCGATCCTGATGACCTCGATCGCGACCGTGTCGGGTGCCATACCATTGATGATCGCTTCGGGCGCTGGAGCCGGTGCGCGACAGGCGATCGGCGTGGTCGTGGTGTGGGGCGTTACAATCTCTACCCTGGTCACCTTGTTCCTGATCCCGATCCTCTATGCGCGCCTTGCAGGTTATACGGGCTCGCCCGAGGCCATTGCACGCAAATTGGACGGTCAGTTGAACGATCCGTTACCCGCCGAATAGGCAGCGGACGTTTCGCGTTCTATGGGCGTCGAAACAGAGGACTTATCCATGACAACGATCGAACGCGACGACCGCGGACTCTGGAAAAGAGCGCTTGTCACCGTTCCGGTGATCGTGATCCTCGGTTTCGTCATGGGCGCGGTATCGAACAGCGGTTTCGGCAACGACTGGTATGATGGGTTGGCCAAGCCGTCATTCCAGCCGCCGGGCTGGGCATTCGGTGCGGCCTGGACGGCCCTTTACACCATGTTGGGGATCGCACTGGCGGCCATCCTCAACGAGCCATTTTCAAATCGGCGTCAGCTCGCAATTGCCTTATTTGCTGCCCAATTGACGCTTAATTTCGCCTGGTCGCCGGTTTTCTTCAAATTCCATATGATCGACCTCGCGCTGATCATCATTATCGCAATGCTGGTGACTGCCGCCGCCACGGCGGGCCTGTTCCGCCGCCTTCGGCCCATAGCAGGATGGCTGATGCTTCCCTATCTTGCATGGTTGTGCCTTGCGACCGCCCTCAACTATGAGACCGGAAGGCTTAACCCGGGGGCCGATGTGGCGCCGCTGGGACTCACGGGAGGACGATAAGTCATGCAATCGGAAAACAAGATTTTCGACG
>JAZKHF010000154.1:0-1821 GCA_040385545.1 Pseudomonadota bacterium | reverse complement strand
GCGACGACAATGATGACATCATCGGGGTGGTGCAGGCGCGCGACATCGTCATCGCTCAGATGCGCGGCGAACCGCTCGACCTGCGCACGCTGATGCGCCGCGCCGAAATTGTTCCCGACCAATTGGACGCGATGGATGCGCTGGAAATATTGCGCTCTGCCGAGGTGCCGATGGTGCTAGTCCACGACGAGTACGGCCATTTCGAAGGGCTGGTGACACCCAACGACCTGCTCGCCGCCATCGCCGGTGAATTTGCATCGGACCAGGCGCAGGGCAGCGCGCCCAACATCGTCAAGCTCGACGACGGATCGATGCTGGTGTCGGGCGCGATGTCTGCCGACGCCATGTCCGAGGCGCTCAATATCAACCTGCCCGAGGCCCGCGATTACGCGACTGCGGCTGGCTATGTCCTTAGCATCCTGCGCCATCTTCCCCAGGAAGGCGAATCCTTCGTCGAACAGGGCTGGCATTTCGAAGTCGTCGATATGGACGGCCGCAAAATCGACAAGCTGCGCGTGCATCTTGCAAAAAGGGCAACCAAAGTTGACGCAGTTGCGGACTTGTGATTGCGCTGGCCTTTGGTTAGGAGCGGGCAAGCGTGGATTGACAGGACTTACAGATGGCCGACTTTTTCCTTCCCAAAAACAGCAAGGTGCAAAAAGGCAAGACCCATGCTGCGGCCAGCGGCGGCACGGTGAGGAAATTCAAGGTATATCGCTACGACCCCGATAGCGGCGAAAATCCGCGCTACGACAATTTCGAGATCGATACCGATGATTGCGGCCCGATGGTGCTTGATGCACTCATCAAGATGAAGGGGGAGCAGGATTCGTCGCTGACCTTCCGCCGCTCGTGCCGCGAAGGGATTTGCGGTTCCTGCTCGATGAATATCGACGGCAAGAACGGCCTTGCTTGCACCACCGCTATCGAGGATTGCAAAAGCGAAGTCACGATTACCCCGCTGCCTCACATGGAAGTCATCAAGGACCTTGTCCCCGACTTTACCCATTTCTACGCGCAATATGCGTCGATCAAACCTTGGTTACAGACAGTTACGCCCGAACCTTCGGGCAAGGAGCGGCTGCAGTCGCCCGAGGATCGGTCGAAGCTCGACGGACTCTACGAATGCATCCTGTGCGCCTGCTGTTCGACGAGTTGCCCTTCTTACTGGTGGAACAGCGACAAGTTTCTCGGACCCGCAATCTTGCTTCAGGCGTATCGCTGGTTGGCCGACAGCCGCGACGAGATGACCGGCGAGCGGCTTGACGAGCTTGAGGATCCGTTCCGGCTGTATCGCTGCCACACGATCATGAACTGTTCGAACGCCTGTCCGAAGGGGCTTAACCCTGCGAAGGCAATAGCCGAAACCAAGAAAATGATTGCCGAGCGGCATATCTAGGGCCGGTTCGGACATTGGACACAGCCGCATTCGACAGCAGCCCCGATCCGGACAATCCCGGCTGGCTGAATTGGCAGATGACCGATGCCAGCCGCTATAATGGCACCGTGCTCGGTAAGATGCTAGTCAAGAGCGAGGGCGAGGGTAAAGCTCGGCTGCGAATGTTTCCCGGCCACACGCACAGCAACCTATCGAATGCCATCCATGGCGGCGTGACGTTGGGATTTATCGACGTCGCGATGTTCGGGGCGTCGCGGATGTTCGGGCTGATCGAAGCAGGGACAGCGGTAACGCTCGACCTGTCGGTGCAGTTTATCGGTATGGGCGTGGTCGGTGAGGCGCTGGATGCCGAGGTCGAACTTCTCAAGGAAACCGGGCGCTTGTTATTTATGCGTGGGCTGGTGCTTCAAGGCGAGAACCGG
>JAZKHF010000153.1:0-12882 GCA_040385545.1 Pseudomonadota bacterium | reverse complement strand
TGGTCGGGATTCCGCCCATGTTGTAATGGACCGTCGGGGTGACCGGGATCGGCTGCCGCGTCATGTCGACGCCGGCGAAGATCTTGGCGGTCTCGGTAATACCCGGCAAGCGCTCGGCCAGGATATTGGCCGGGATGTGGTCGAGGTGGAGGTAGATATGGTCCTTATGCTCGCCGACGCCGCGGCCTTCGCGGATTTCCATCGCCATCGATCGTGAGACGACGTCGCGGCTGGCGAGATCCTTGGCCGAGGGGGCATAGCGTTCCATGAAGCGCTCGCCTTCCGAGTTGGTGATGTAGCCACCCTCGCCGCGCGCACCTTCGGTGATCAGCACGCCAGCGCCATAGATTCCGGTCGGATGAAACTGGACGAATTCCATGTCCTGCAGCGGCAGGCCGGCACGGAGCACCATCGCATTGCCATCGCCGGTGCAGGTGTGTGCGGAGGTGGCCGAGAAATAGCAGCGTCCGTAACCACCCGTGGCGAGCACCACGGCCTGCGCGGTAAAGCGGTGGATCGACCCGTCGTCGAGGTTCATCGCGACGATGCCGCGACACTCCCCATTCTCCATGATCAGGTCGAGCGCGAAATATTCGATGAAGAAATCGGCGTCATACTTCAGGCTCTGCTGGTAGAGCGTGTGGAGCATGGCATGGCCGGTGCGGTCGGCGGCGGCGCAGGTGCGCTGCGCGGCGGGGCCTTCGCCCATGTTCTGGGTCATGCCGCCGAACGCGCGCTGGTAGATCTTGCCCTCGTCGGTGCGGCTGAACGGCAGGCCGGCATGTTCGAGTTCGTAGACCGCGGCGGGCGCCTCGCGGCACAGATATTCGATCGCGTCCTGGTCGCCGAGCCAGTCGGAGCCCTTGACCGTATCGTACATGTGCCAGGTCCAGTGATCGGGGCCCATGTTGCCGAGGCTGGCGGCGATCCCGCCCTGCGCCGCGACGGTGTGGCTGCGGGTCGGGAACACCTTGGTGATGCAGGCGGTCTTCAGCCCTTTGCCGGCTGCGCCCATGGTGGCGCGAAGGCCGGCCCCGCCGGCACCAACGACGACAACGTCGTAGACATGATCGATAATCTTGTAGGCGGTCATTTAAGCGGCTGCTCCGAATGCAATCCTGGCAAGGCTGAACAAGGCGACTGATCCTGCCCCGATCCCGACAAAGGTAAGTACGCCGTGGAACAGCAGTCGGCTGCCCTCGTCATGAACATAATCGTCGACCACGGTCTTGAGCCCGTCGACCGAGTGGATAAATCCGATCACGATCAGCAATGCCATCGGGACCGCACCGCTCGGTGCCTGGAGCCATTCGATCAGCGTCAGCCGGTCCATCCGCGGAAGCAACAGCAGCGACAGGACGAACCATAGTCCGAGCAACAGCAAGGCCGCGCTGGTCAGCCGCTCGCGCATCCAATGCTCACCGCCATGCTGGGCCGATCCATGCCCGCGGACCTGGCCAAGCGGAGTCGAACTTTCGCCGGCACTCATGACCACACTCCCATCAGAAGCGCCCAGGTGAGCGCGGTAAGAAACAGCGAGCCGGCAATCGTCAAAACCGCGAATAGCTTGTTGATCCGAAGCTCGAACCCCGCGCCGCTATCCATCACGAGATGCCGGATGCCCGATAACATATGCTGCCAGAATGCCCAGGTCAGCCCAACCAGGACCAACAGGATCAGCGGAATGCCGGCGACTTCCCACAGGATGCATTCGACGAATGACTGATATTCGTCGGCCCCCGCGGCGATTGCCCACAGCCACCAGGTGAAGATGCCGAGTCCGGCGACCGCAAGTGCACCGCCAGTCACGCGGTGGAGGATCGAGACCAGCATGCCCGGCCCCCATTTCCAGATCGTCAGGTGCGGCGACAAGGGCCGGTCGGGATTGCGGGTCATGAAGCCTCTTCAGCTGGGCAAGCGAATATGGTCCCGCTCCCTAGGCAGCATCGACGTGACTCGCAAGACGCTGCGAGGAGGTGCCAACCACTAACCCGGCCTTAACCATTGCCGCCGCATAGCTTCGTCCAGCGACGTTCAAGCATATGGGAATCAGACGAGATGGGCACTGTGGTCGGCTCGAATATCAGCGGCGAATACGAACTGGCGCGGGGCCTTGCCCTCTATGATCCGGCCGGCGACCTCGCCTCCCGATCGCGCGAACTGTGGACCCGGCTCGAAGCGGATTCGAATGTAATGGCCCGCGAATTTTGGGTCCGATATGCCCAGTCGCCGGAGCTTAAAGCCCCCTTCGACCAGTCGAAGCTCGACGATTTCGCGGCCAAGATCCAACCCTATATCGCAAGCAAGTTCGCCCGCATCGAGAGCCCGGAATGGACGACCAAGGCCCGCGTCTATGTCGATCGCGCCTTTACCGCCGGTCTGACCCTTTCGACCCTGCTCGCCGGTCTGTCGGCTGAAACCGAAGCCGCATTCACCATTCTCCGTCGCCAGAACTTGGATGAAGCCGATCTGGTCCGCTTTGCCCGAACGCTCTCCGAAGTGCAGTCGGTCGAAGTCGACTGCTTCATCCATCACGCCATCCAGCTTGCCCGTGGCGAAGGCGAGAAAGTCCATTCGCGCCGCGCCAACGATTTCAACGGCAAGGTGCTTGGTATCGTCCAGAGCTGCACCCAGCAGAGCGAGGGCCTGCGCTCGCAGGCGTCGGCCACCAGCGCATCGGCGCGTGGGATGCTTGGCAAGACCAGTGAAGTCGCCGCCGCTGCCGAACAATCGGCGACTGCAATGCGCGAGGCCGCCCAGACTGCGGCCGGCCTGATCCGCGCGATCGAGGATGCCCGGTCGGAGGTTGAGGTCGCGTCCGACGTCGCCACCCGCGCCGGCGGCCAGGCCGAAGAAGCGGTCAAGGTGTCCAAGGCGCTGTCGACCCATGTCGAGGCGATCGAATCGATCCTCGGCCTGATCCGCGACATCGCCGGCCAGACCAATTTGCTCGCGCTCAACGCCACGATCGAGGCCGCGCGCGCGGGGGACGCCGGTCGCGGCTTCGCGGTCGTCGCGCAGGAAGTGAAATCGCTCGCCAGCCAGACCGCGCGCGCCACCGACGACATCACCGCCAAGATCACCGCCATCCAGCAGGCCACCCGCCAGACGGTCGACAGCAATGCCTCGATCCAGTCGACGGTGGAGGAGGTGCAGACCAGTGCCGACCGCATCCGCCAGGCAATGGAACTGCAGGCCCAGACGGTCACGATGATCACGGCCGCGGTCGACGAAACTGCGCTGGCCGCCGACTCGATGAGCTCGACCATCGCCGCGATCCGTAGCGATACCGAAAATGTCGCGCAGGACATCGACAGTGTCGAGCAGGGCTTCGGCCGCTTCAGCGACCAGATCGAGGAATTCCGCGCCACGACGAGCGCCTTCGTGTCGACGTTTGCTGCCTGAACCTCTTTGCCCCTGCCCGGCGTTTCGCTAGGCGGGGGCAATGAACATCCTCCTCACCGGCGCAAGCCGCGGCATCGGCGAGGCCACGCTCGCCGCCCTCAACAAGGCGGGCTACCGCGTTGCCGGCCATTCGACCGCCGGCAGCGAAACGCTGCTTGCCGCCGACTTCACCGACCCCGCCGCCGTCCGCCGCCTGTGGGAAGAATCCTTCGATAGGCTCGACGGGCGGATCGACGTTCTGGTCAACAATGCCGGCGTGTTTGAAGCCGTGGCCGATAATGCCGGCGACGATGAATGGCATGCCGCCTGGGGCCGGACGCTGGCGATCAACCTGCAGGCCAGCGCCGACCTATGCCGCCTCGCCATCGCCAGCTGGCGGGGCGCGGGCACTGGAGGCCGCATCGTCAATGTCGCCAGCCGCGCCGCCTATCGCGGGGATTCGCCGATGCACTGGCATTATGCCGCGTCGAAGGCCGGAATGGTGGCGATGACCAAGAGCATCGCGCGAGCGTATGCCGCGGAAAGCATTCTCGCCTTCGCGGTCTGCCCCGGCTTTACCGCGACCGGCATGGTCGAGGAGTATATCGCCAGCCGCGGCGGCGAGAAATTGCTCGCCGACATCCCGCTCGGCCGCCCCGCCAACCCGGACGAGATCGCCGAGACGATCCGCTGGCTGGCAAGCGACGCACCGCCCTCGGCGACCGGCGCGGTGATCGACGTCAACGGGGCCAGCTATGTTCGCTAGCGCCGCAATCCTCGCCCTCGCGATGCAGCAGATCGTCATCCCGCTGGGCAAGAAGCCGCGCGTCAACGAACCCGAGCGTGCGCCGATCGCCCAGGCCGGCCCCGCCTGGGCTGCTGCCTGTGGCGAGTCCACCGACTGGAACCAGCCCGCGCCGCCGGTGCGAATCCACGCCAACACCTACCTCGTCGGCACGTGCGGAATCTCCTCGATCCTGATCACCGGCAGCAAAGGTCACATGCTGATCGACGGCGGAACCGAGCTGGGGGCCGACCTGATCGCCGAAAACATCCGCTCGCTCGGCTTTCAGCTGAAGGACATCCGTTTCATCCTCACCAGTCACGAGCATCATGACCATGTCGGCGGGGTCGCGCGGCTCCAGCAATTGACCGGCGCGACCGTCGTTTCGTCGGCGGCGGCGAAGTTGGTGCTCGAAAGCGGTCGGCCGTCGCGTGACGACCCGCAATATGGCTCGATCAAGGGCGCTCCGCCGGTGCGCGTAGAGCGCGTTGTCCTTGACCGCCAGTCGGTCCTGCTCGGCGATCTCTATCTCACCCCCATGATGACGCCGGGCCACACGCCGGGCGCACTGAGCTGGCGGTGGGAGGCCTGCGCCGGTGCGGTGTGCCGGACGATCGTCTATGCCGACAGCCTTTCGCCGATCAGCAGCGACAATTACCGTTTCTCCGCTCATCCTGCCTATCTCGCCGCCTATCGCGCCAGTCTCGCCAAGATCGCCGCCAGCCGGTGCGAAATCCTGCTCACGCCTCATCCTTCGGCAAGCAAGATGAAGGAGCGCATGACCGGTGCCGCACCTCTGTTCGACCAGCAAGGGTGCAAAGCCTACGCCGCCAGGCTCCGCACCGCTCTCGACGAACGTTTGGCGAAGGAAGCCGAGCAATGAGCTGGCGCGTCACCCTCCACTGCACCCGCGCCGAGGCCGAAGCGGTACCCGACAGCGATCATCTGTTCCAGTTCAGCGATTCGCCCCCGGTGCTGGTCGCCGACGAGCCCGATCCCCACGCCCCCGACGACTGGCGCATCCATGCCTATTTTGCTGACCAGCCGACCACGCAGGAACTGGTGTTGCTCGGCCGGATGGCGTACGGCGCACGGCCCGAGGTCGAGCATCTCGGCGAGGATGACTGGGTAACGATGAGCCAGGCCGGGCTCGAACCGATCCGCGCCGGCCGCTTCTTCGTCCATACGCCGAGCCACCTGCCCGATGACCATGCGATCAATTTCGAGATCGATGCGGGGCTCGCCTTTGGCACGGGGCAGCATGACACCACCGCCGGCTGCCTCGCCGCGCTCGACCGGCTTCAGGTCGCAGGCAAGGTCTTCGCCAATGTTGCCGACATCGGTACCGGTACCGGCCTGCTCGCTTTTGCCACGCTTGCATTGTGGCCTGAGACAAAGGCCATCGCCACCGACATCGACCCGATCAGTATCGACGTCACCGCCGACAATGCGCGGATCAATAAGGTCGCGATCGGCCACGGCGCGGGCGAATTGCTGCTCGCGGTTGCCGACGGCATGGATCACGAAATGCTGGTCGCTCGCGCGCCGTTCGACTTGCTCATCGCCAATATTCTTGCGGGGCCGTTGATTGAGCTAGCGCCCGATTTCGCCAGATCAGTCTCACCCGGTGCGACCCTGATCCTTGCCGGTCTGCTCGACACCCAGGCCGACGCGGTCATTGCGGCCTATGAAACGCAAGGCATGAGCGTGACCGAACGCGACGACGGCGAGTGGTGCATTTTGGCACTCATCGCGCGCTGAAATTTCCCTGACGGAACCGGCTCCCAGCGGACGCGTTCGTTACGCAGCGAAAATAAGTTCAACAGGGAGTATCAACATGGCTGACGAACATAACGAACCGCCAGTGGTGGAACGCACGACGATCGTCGAGACTGGCGGTGGCGGCAATGGCGGAATCCTCGCGGTGGTCCTGCTGATCATCGTCGTTTTGGTTCTCCTGTTCGTATTCCGCAACGAGCTCGGCATCGGCGGGTCTCAGCAGCCCGACATCAACATCCCCGACAAGATCGACGTCAACATCAACTGACGGCCCCGACAGGCCGTCATCCCGGCGAAGGCCGGGAACCAGCTCAAAGGAAACGAAGGGCGGTCCCCACAAGGGGGCCGCCCTTTTTCGTGTCAGCCAGTCACAGGTTTGAACTTGTCGTCACGGCGGCCTATCTCCGAGCCATGACCCACCCCTTCGAACTAAAGCGCGTCCATCACGTCGCTTATCGCTGCAAGGACGCCAAACAGACTGTCGACTGGTATCGCGACAAGCTCGGCATGCATTACACCAACGCCTTCGCCGAGGATCATGTACCCTCGACCGGCGCCTACGATCCCTACATGCACGTCTTCCTCGATTGCGGCGGCGGCAATGTCATCGCTTTCTTCGAACTTCCCAACCAGCCCGAGATGGGCCGCGACCCGAACACGCCCGAATGGGTCCAGCATATCGCCTTCGAAGTGGCCGACCTCGATACGCTGCACGCCGCCAAGGCGCATCTGGAAGCGCAGGGCGTCGACGTGCTCGGGCCGACCTTCCACGGCATTTTCCGCTCAATCTATTTCTTCGATCCCAACGGCCACCGGCTCGAACTGGCGTGCAACATCGGCACCCCCGACCAATATGCCGAGCTGGAACGGGTCGCGCCGCTGATGCTCGACGAGTGGGATCGGACCAAGAAGGCGCCGAACCACGCGCAATGGCTCCACGTCGATCCCGGCTCGCTTGCTGAGTGACTCGTCGGGGCCGAATAAGGAATTTTCACGAATGAAACTCGCTTCCTTGAAGGGTGGCCGCGACGGTCGGCTGGTGGTCGTGTCGGACGATCTGGCTTATTATGCCGACGCCGCGCACATCGCCCCGACGCTGCAATCTGCCCTCGACGACTGGGACCGGGTCGAACCAGGCTTACGCAACCTCGCCACCGACCTGGAGCATGGCACCATCCCGCGCGAACGGTTCCACGAGCGCGAAGCCGCCGCGCCCTTGCCCCGCGCCTACCAATGGGCCGACGGCTCGGCCTATGTGAATCACGTCGCGCTCGTCCGGCAGGCACGCGGCGCGGAAATGCCCGACAGCTTCTGGCACGATCCATTGATGTATCAGGGCGGGTCCGACGCTTTCCTAGGCCCTCGCGACGATATTCCGCTGGCCAATGAGGAATGGGGCTGCGATCTGGAGGCCGAAGTGGTGGTGGTGACCGGCGATGTTCCGCAGGGTGTCTCGGCTACCGACGCTTTGGACCATGTGCTGCTGATCGGGCTGACCAATGACGTGTCGCTGCGCAACCTCATCCCGGGCGAACTGGCCAAGGGCTTCGGCTTCTTCCAATCCAAGCCGGCGTCCAGCTTCTCACCGGTATTCGTGACGCCGGATGCGCTTGGTTCTCGCTGGGCAGAGGGCAAGCTGAAAGGCGCGCTCGAGGTGGAATTGAACGGCCAGCCGTTCGGCCGGGCGGAAGCGGCGGAGGATATGACGTTCGATTTTGGCACCCTCATCGCCCACGCCGCCAAATCGCGGAAGCTGGGTGCGGGGACGATCATCGGATCGGGCACGGTCAGCAACCGCGACGCCGATGGAGGCCCCGGCAAGCCGGTCGCGGCGGGTGGGCTCGGCTACAGTTGCATCGCCGAAGTGCGGATGGTCGAGACGATCCAGTCGGGCGCTCCGACGACCGATTTCCTGCAAGTCGGCGACCGGGTCGCGATCACCATGCGCGACGACAAGCATCATCCGATCTTCGGCACGATCGACCAGCAGGTCGTCGCCGCCTAGAGCAACCCTCGGCTCTCGCCCATCAGCCGCGCCAGTCCGTGCAACGCGGCCAGGTTGGGTGCGGCCACCCCGACCCGGTCGGCAATCTCCAGCGGCGCGGCGAGCAGGGCATCCAGCTCCAGCGGCCGTCCGGCCTCAACATCCTGCAGCATCGAGGTCTTGAACGCACCCAAAGTCGCGGTGACCTTGAGCCGGTCCTCCCCGCTTTCGGAAATCGGGCAGCTGATCGCGGTGCCGATCGCCGCCGCTTCCGCCATGCATGCCAAAGTGAAGGCGCGCACTTGGGCGTTGGCGAGCAAACGGTCGGCGGTCGCCAGCGTCAGCGCGCTGATCGGGTTGGCGGTCATATTGCCCCATAATTTATACCAGATGGCTCGGCGGATGTCGGCAGTCGCCTGCCCCGCAAGACCGGCCTGATCGAGCATCGCCGCGACTGCATTGGCGCGCTCGCTGGTCCCGCCCCCCGGCTCGCCGACGAGGTAGTGGTCGAGCATCGCCACCACGATCCGCCCCGCCCCCTCGCGGCGACAGGCGGCATGAACCACGCAGCCGATCACCTGGCCCAGCGGCAGCGCTGCCGCGATTAGCCCGCCCGGATCGACGCTTGCCAGCGGCTCACCGTCCAGGAACCACCACGGCACGCCATTCATCATCGGCACGATCAGCGTGTCCGGGCCGATCAGGGGGGTAGCCGCCTCGGCCGCCGCGGCCAGCGCCGGTGCCTTAACCGCGATCACCAGAATGTCCTGCGCGCCGATCGAACGGGCATCGTTCACCACCTGCGGATGAGCCGTCGCTTCTTCGCCACGCTCGACAATCATGATCCCTTGTCCCAGCGCCCCCTCGCGGCCCGCGCGCACCACCATCGACACGTCATGACCGGCCAACGCGAGTCGTCCGCCGACCCAACCGCCGATCGCCCCGGCCCCGATGATTCCGATTTTCATCATCCCCTCATGCCCGCATTCCCTGCCGTTCGCAGCCCCCGTTCGTCCATTCGTCAGTCAGATCATGTCGTTTCGGGGGCGCGTTGGACATTGGCCGAAGGCGCTGCGCTGGCCAGTCGAAACGCGGATGCACTGCTTCGCCTGAGAGCGCATCTTTCCCGTGCCGGCTCCCCCTGTCGGCACCTAAAGGGAGAGAGAAAATGACCGTTCAATCCCGTATCGGTGGCCTGGCCGCCGTTCTCCTGGCGCTCGCCGCCACCGCCTCGCTGTCGCCTTCGTCCGCCGTGGCGCAGGATGGACAGGTGACCATCTATGGCGAGGTCGCCAACACCCGAACTGAATTGGTTTCCTTTGCCCGGCTGGACCTTGGCAACGCCCGCGACCAGCGCCGCTTGCGGAGCCGCGTCGCGGCGGCGGTCGAGCGGGTATGTCTTCGCGAGATTGGCCGCGACGGACTGCAAGCCCGCGACTATTATGCTTGCGAGGAGAAGTCGCTGGACGACGCTGCCCCGCAGATCGCGACTGCAATCGCTGGCGCTGGCAATCTCGCAATGGCATCGGTTGCGCCGTTCGCCGCGATCCGTGTTCGCGCACTTTGACTCCAATGGTCGACGATCCTCGCTACCGACCTGTCGGTGCGGGGATCGCGATCAACCACCATCCACGAACGGCTTGAGACACGCATAAGCGACATCATGAACCGGAGTGGCGATGCCATGTTTGGCCCCCAGTCGAACGACGGTGCCGCTAATCCCTTCGAGCTCAAGGCGCCGCCCGGCATCGAGATCCTGGCGCATCGACGCCACGACATCAGGCGGCAGGCTTTGCAGAAACGTCATGGCTTCCTGCTCGGCATCCGGTGAAAACCGCACTCCCTCGGCCCGGCCGACCGCCGCAATCTCCGCGATCGACCGCCTGGCGAGATCGAGCAGCAATGGGTCGCCGTAGACGACGCCTGCAGACTGCCGTGACAGGCAGGTCAGCGCGGCATTTGTCGCGAGCGCCAGAAACTTGTTCCACAAGGTCAATTGGATATCGTCGGAAATCGAGGCGTCGATCCCCGCCGTGCGCCAATATTCGACAAGCTTGTGCGCGTGCGGATGAGCCTTTCCGCCGACGCTTCCGATGACCAGGTCGTTGCGCAGTCCCCCGTATCGGACCGATCCGTCGGCATTGAGCGTGGCCGCGCTATAGACCGGTCCGGCCATGACTTGCGCCGGACCGAACACCTCGCCGAGCATCTGGGCCGCATCGACCCCGTTCTGCAGCCCGACGACCAGTCCGTCAGCGGCAAGCGCGCCAACCGCGGCCCGAGCGGCACTTTTGAGATCGTACAATTTCACGGCAAAGATCAAGACGTCGGCCGGCGGGAGGTCGTCAGTGCCTCGGGCAACCGTCAAATTTGCAAGGGCGAGATTTCGCGCGCCGCTGATCGAAAGCCCATTGACGTGAAGCTGGTCGAAGCGCGGGCCCCGCGCCACGAACGCAACATCGCCGCCACCCGCCAAAAGCCAACCACCATAGAGACTGCCAATGGCCCCGGCCCCGATGATGACGATGCGCATGATCCGAACCCTAGGCGACAATTCGACGAAGGAAAATGCGGAGTCTCCCGCATCACCATCGGTCATCTATGGTTAATGCTAAGTCATTGATACCGCTTGTTCTATTGCCATCCTTCGAAAGAGCGGATACCCGCATGCATGGAGAGGGCCGGGGATTGGAATGTTGGCAAGATTTGCGCTTATTCTGTTGCCGTTGGCGGTCGCCCCGATCGCAGGGAGCGCTTGCGCAATGAACAGCCCATCCAATTCGATCGTTGAGTGCCGCGTGATTGGCGGCGAGAATTTGCCCGCCGAATCAGGCGGAGCGGACGCGTTTTGCGCTGCAGTCGAGCGCGCGGCCAAGGCCGGTGATCCGGGACAGCCCTTCAAGGTCGAGCTGCACGTGAAAGGAGCGTCGTCCTTGACCGCCTTCCTTACCACCGCTGATGGCAAGGCTCTTCCGGAACAGAAATTTTCAATTAGCGATCGTGGCCTCACCAAGGGATCGCTTGAGCGTTTTGCCAACACACTTGTCGGAGTAGTAGCGCGCGCCGCATCTCGCTAGGCAATCTCGACGTACTTCCACACACATGATTTTTGGAAGAAATGTTTAACGAACAATTCGCCAGGGGCGCCGCATCAAGCGGATGACTGACAACAGATAGGACGCCAGATCGATGCCGGACATTCCAGGGAATTCGAGCACCACGACCTCCATCACCGTCGATGGCGCTCCCGTCAACGACGTGCTGGAATTCAACAGCGATCGCGATTGGGTGCGGGTCTCGCTGACCGCAGGACAGAAGGTCACCATCCTGGTCGACGGCGTGACCCTTGACGATGCTTATCTTCGCGTGCGCGATTCGTTTGGCAACCAGCTCGCCGAGAATGACGATATCAGCCTGGGATCGGTGCGTGATTCGCGATTGGTCTTCACGGCACCCAGCACCGGCACATATTATCTTGATATCGGATCTTTCAACGATACCGGAACCGGCACTTATCAGTTGACGGTAAAGACCTACGCTCCGCCAGTAGTGGTGCCGGTCAGTGAAATCGCAAACTTTTTATCCGATGGCTATTGGGGTGGCGACCAGCACCATTTTGCCGTGACACAGGGTGGGTCGATTTCGGTCAACATTACCGCGTTGACGACGGGCGGTCAGACCTTGGCGCGCCAGGCGCTGGCACTCTGGTCTGACGTCACCGGCATCTCGTTCAATGAAGTCACAGTCGGCGGTCAGATGACCTTCGATGACGATGAAGAGGGCGCCTTTTCCGAATCCACTTACTCGGGTGGCATCACGACGCGGGCGGATGTCAACGTCTCGACAGATTGGCTCAATAGCCACGGGTTCACGACGAACACTTATTCGTTCCAGACCTACGTCCATGAGATCGGGCATGCGCTCGGGCTTGGACATAGTGGTTACTATAACGGCGACGGCAATTTCGCGACCGACGCCGAGTTTGCCAATGATAGCTGGCCGATAACGGTGATGTCCTATTTCGACCAGCAGGAGAATAGCTACTTCAACAATTTGGGGTTCAGTCGCGCTTTCGCCATCACGCCGATGATCGCGGATATCCAGGCGATTGCCACGCTTTATGGCCTGTCGACCACAACCCGCACCGGCGATACGACATATGGCTTCGGCAACAACAGCGGTCGCTCGGTGTATGGCCCCAACTTTGGGACCGTCGTTGCCTATACCGTGTTCGACAGCGGTGGGATCGACACGCTCGATTATTCGGGATTCGACCAGAATCAGCGGATCAGCCTGATTTCCGAGACTTTCTCTAACGTGGGTTCCGGTACCGGAAACGTCAGCATTGCGTTTGGCACCGTCATCGAGAACGCCACCAGTGGCGGGGGCAACGATGAGCTCATCGGCAACAGCGCCAACAACCGGCTGGAGAGCAGGGTCGGCAATGATGTGATCAGCGGCGGTAGTGGCAACGATACGATTATCGGCGGTTTCGGCGCCGACATTCTCAGTGGCGGCGCGGGCAGCGACATCTTCCGCGATACCGCGATGAACATGAACGGCGACACGATCACGGACTTTACTCCCGGCGACGCCATCATCTTCAGCGACGCCACGCTGGCCGGGTTCACCTTTAACCTCAGCGGCTCGACGCTGGCCTACACGAGCGGCTCGCTGACACTGACCGGCGGCGTGTCGAGCACGTTGGTCGCCAGCGCAGCGTCGGGCGGTGGCGTCCAGCTCACGATCTCACCACTCGCGATCGTCCCCGACGTCCGCAATGATTTCAACGGCGACGGACGCAGCGATATCCTGTGGCGCAACGACAATGGGTTGCTGACCGATTGGCTCGGCCAGGCCAATGGCGGCTTCGTCGACAATGGCGCCAATGCCTTTGCCAGCGTCGCGACCAATTGGCAGGTGACGGGTATAGGCGACTTCAACGGTGACG
>JAZKHF010000152.1:0-5359 GCA_040385545.1 Pseudomonadota bacterium | reverse complement strand
TCCAAGCCCTCGGTCGGCGCGATCCAGCGCAGCCTGCTCCAGCTTCGCGCCCAGGGCGGCGACCATTTCTTCGGCGAGCCCGCGCTCGACCTGGAGGATTTCCTCAAGCTCGACGAGAACGGCCACGGCATCGTCAACATCCTCGCCGCCGACAAATTGATGGCGTCCCCGCGGCTCTACTCGACCTTCCTGTTGTGGCTGCTGTCGGAATTGTTCGAACTGCTTCCCGAGGTCGGCGATCTCGACAAGCCCAAGCTCGCCTTCTTCTTCGACGAAGCCCATCTGCTGTTCGAGGATGCGCCCCCGGCCCTGCTGGAAAAGGTCGAGCAGGTCGTGCGCCTGATCCGGTCCAAGGGCGTCGGCGTCTATTTCATCACCCAGAACCCGATCGACATTCCCGACAAGGTCGCCGGCCAATTGGGCAACCGCGTCCAGCACAAGCTAAACGCCTTCACCCCGCGCGACCAGGCGGCGGTCAAGTCGGCCGCCGACACCTTCCGCCCCAATCCCGAAATCGACGTCGCCGCCGCGATCACCGAGCTCAAGATCGGCGAAGCCTTGGTGTCGCTGCTCCAGCCAGATGGCGCGCCGTCGCCAGTCCAGCGTAGCCTGATCAAACCAGCCGCCTCGCGCATCGGGCCGCTGACCGCTCAGGAGCGAGCAATCATGATCTCGACCGACGTGATCGGGTCGAAGTATGATGCCTTGCTCGACCGCGACAGCGCCGAGGAAATCCTGAAAGCCAAGGGCGACGAAGCCGCCGCTGCCGCCGCGTCGGTCAAGGCCGAGAGCGAGGCGCAAAAGGCCGCAGCCGCGCAGGCCAAGCTTGATGCCGTCGCCGCCAAGGAGGCTGCCCGTGCCAAACTCGCCGAAGACCGCCTCGCCGCCCAGCAGATGCGCGAGGACGAACGCCGCCAGAAGGAAGCCGAGCGCGAAGCCGCGCGCGCCGCGCGTGAGGCCGCCAAGCCATCGATGGCCGACAAGATGATGCAGTCGGCCGGCCGCTCGATCGCCTCGTCGGTCGGTCGCCAGATCGGCAGCCAGTTGCTTCGCGGCATTTTCGGGGGGTTGATGCGTGGTCGTTGAGGCGGACGACATCGTCGATTTGGAGCGTGAATGGCGCGACGCCTTGTTCGCCAAGGACGATGCCGCGCTCCGCAAACTGATCCACCCGCAATTTAAATTGGTTGGGATTCGCTCGACCGGCACGGTCGCGGTCGGGCTCGAGGACTGGCTCGGCGCCTTGCAGAAGATGGACATCGCCAGCCTTACGGTTCGCGTCACCGACTCCCTGCGCATCGACTCCACGATCGTCGCCACGGTCGATGCGCAATGGAAATTGCGCTTCATGGGCCACACCATCGACGAGCGCGTGCTGCTGACCGACGTTTGGGTAAAAGGTGAAGCCGGCTGGCAGGTGGTCCGCCGCCATTCCAGCCCGGTACCCACCGGCGTGCATATCGAATGACTCTCGACCTGCTTGGTGGGTGGGGCGACGCTGCGCTAGCCGAGCAGGATCGCACTGTTGCGCTTCGTCGATCGATCCATGCCGATCCGGAACTTGGCCTTCATTGCCCGCGCACGCGCGAGAAGCTCAAATTGGCGCTGGCCGATCTGCCGCTCCAGGTTCGGGACAGCGACCGCACTTCGGGCTTTACTGCCTTGCTCGAAGGAACGGGTGCGGGCGATGCATCGCGAACCGCGCTTCTGCGCGGGGACATGGACGCCCTTCCGATCCGGGAAGCAACCGGGCTGGATTTCGCCAGCCGTACCGAGGGATCGATGCACGCCTGCGGCCACGACAGCCACAGCGCGATGCTCGCCGCCGCCGCGCGGGTATTGAGCGCCCGCCGCGACAGCTTCGCCGGGCGAGTCCTGTTCATGTTCCAGCCGGGGGAGGAGGGCCATCATGGCGCGCGCGAAATGATCGCCGAGGGGCTGCTCGACGACCCGAAGCCCGACGCTGCCTTCGCGCTGCACGTCTGGCCCAACCTGCCCGGTGGCACCGTAGCCTGCCGCGACGGCGCCATGCTCGCTTCGACCGATACGCTGCGCGCAACGATCGTCGGCAAGGGCGGACATGCGGCAATGCCCCACGATGCGATTGACCCGGTACCGGTCGCAGCGGAAATCATTCTCGCGCTACAGACTCAGGTCGCTAGGCGAACACCGGTGACGACCGACCCGATCGTCCTGTCGATCACGAGTATTCACGCGGGCACGACCCACAATGTCTTGCCCGGATCGGTCGACCTGCTTGGCACGCTGCGTACCTTGTCTCCTGCCGGCCGCGAGCGAGGCCGCGCGGCGTTCGAGCGCATTTGTACCCATGTCGCGCTCGCCCACGGCTGCACCGCCACGGTCGAGATCGAGCCAGGCTACCCCGCGACCATCAACCATCCCGGTGCAGTCGCAATGATCCGCGACCTGACGGGCGCTGCCTACATCGAAGCACCCGCGCCGAGCATGGGCGGGGAGGATTTCTCCTACGTGCTCGAACGCACCGCGGGGGCAATGGCTTTCCTTGGCGTCGCCCCGTCCGACGGCGATCCGCTGACCCGGGCCCCGCTACACAATCCCGCAATGCTGGTTGACGAGGCCGCCATGCCGCGCGGGGTTACCCTTCATTGCGCCTTCGCAACCCAGTTTCTCAAGTCAGGTTTTCCCGCATGATCCTTGCCCTTCTCCTCCTCCAGTCCATTGCTGATGTCAGCGGATTCTATTCCGCCAACCAAATGGAAGTCGCTGCCGCGATCGATCTCGAATCCGATGGCAAGTTCGCCTACGCGCTGGATTATGGGGCGGTGTCCGAAGTCGCCGAGGGCAACTGGACCAGCGAAGGCCAGACCATCTACCTCACCTCGACCAAAATGCAGGGCGCCTACCGCCAAGCGAGCTTCGTTCGCGAGCCGCTTGCCGTCGAAGGCAATTCGCTATTGCTCAGGCGTTACGACATCACGATCCGCTTCAACCGTGACACGGGCCTGCCAACTCCGCCCAATCGCAATAACAAACTCGACAAGGGGAATTAACCCCGTCCGCGATAGGGAGCGACGCCCTGGTCGGGGAGCCACAAGCCTTTGGGCGGTTCCCCCGATTGCCAGAAGACATCGATCGGGATGCCGCCGCGCGGATACCAGTAACCGCCGATGCGCAGCCATTGGGGTGCCATCTCGTCGAACAGCCTTTTGCCGATGCCGACCGTGACATCCTCATGGAAGCCGGCGTGGTTGCGGAAGCTGCCGAGGTAGAGCTTGAGGCTCTTCGATTCGACGATGGTTACGCTAGGGGCATAGTCGATCACCAGATGCGCGAAGTCGGGCTGGCCGGTAACCGGGCAGAGTGACGTGAATTCGGGGGCGGCGAAGCGGACGAGGTAGAGCTCGCCGGTGCGCGGATTAGGGACATAGTCGAGGCTTGCGGCTTCCGGAGAAGCGGGCAGGGCGCTCGACTGGCCGAGATGCGTGGTTTCCATTGTGACCCCTTATCCGAAGCGTTAGCATTCAGCCAATGGACGATCTTGTCACCACCGACTGGCTCGCGGCGAATTTGGGTGCGGAAGATCTGGCGATTGTCGATTGCAGCTTTTTCATGCCTGCTGATCAGCGCGATGCGGGAGCGGAATTCAGTGCTTCCCATATTCCGGGAGCTCGTTTTCTGGATATCGGAGAGGTCGCCGATCATGACAAAAAAGCACCGCACATGCTGCCGACGGCAAGCGCCTTCGGGGCGGCGATGGAGGGCCTTGGGGTGGGCCGTGACGATCGTATAATTGTTTATGATAACAGTGGGTTGAGGACCGCAGCGCGGGGTTGGTTCATGTTTCGGCATTTCGGTGCCGAGCGGGTCGCGATCCTCGATGGAGGCTTTCAGAAATGGGTGCACGAAGGGCGCCCGGTCGAGAGCGGTCCGCCAATGCCACGCAAGGCGCGCTTCGATGCGATGGTCGCCGCGGATGCGGTGGTCGACAAGGCGGAGATCGCCGCCCAGCGCGTGCTGCCGGTGGTCGATGCCCGCAGCCGGGTGCGGTTCGAGGGGAGCGAACCCGATCCGCGGCCCGGAATCGCGGCGGGCCATATTCCCGGCGCGCGCAACCTGCCCTATTCGGCGCTGTACCGGGACGACGGCACCTTGAAGCCGGACAGCGAACTTTCCGACGAATTTGCGAAGGCAGGAGTCGATCCCGCGAAACCGTTCATCGCCACCTGCGGATCGGGGGTGACTGCGAACAGCCTGATCTTCGCGGCGCGAAGGCTGGGTGGGCGAGGGCAAAAATTATATGATGGAAGCTGGTCGGATTATGGCGCCGACCCGGCGATGCCGAAGGAGACGGGGCCAGCGCGCTAAAGCGTGAGAAGCGTCCCCAGACGGTCAAGCTCGTCCCGGATCGACGCCGTCAACGTGTCGATCGCGGCGCGGTTGGCTTCAAGCCCGGCTTCGCGGAGAGTGGCCAGCACTTCGAGCCCGGCAACCGAACCCGCCACGGCATGTGCCGACATGGCGTCGAACAACGCCTGCTGCGCCTCGCTAGCGGTCGGCCAGGCGGCGGCCAGGTCGAGCTTTGGGGCGGTACGATACGAACCGTCAGGCGCCTGGTCGGCAACCAGGGACTGGGCCGCGGCCAACGCTTGATCGAGCCCCGCGACCCGCGCGAGCGCGTCGGCAGGCGGGGCGACAGGCGCAAGATCGGAGTCGGGCAGAAAATGTATCATCCCGCCCGATTAACAGGCGAGCACTAACGAATAGTAAATCCGGCGCTTAGTGACTTAGGAGGCGGCTTTGCCGTCCGCGTCGATGTCGCGCAGGATCCAGCCGCGCTGCGGAATGGTCTCGATGAACTCCGCCCCGTTCGACGCCATGCGCAACTTCTTGCGCAGCTTGGAGATGAACACGTCGATGATCTTGGGCTGTGGCTGGTCGTCGGCCCGCCGATAGAGATGCTTGAGCAGCATCGTCCGGGTGACGACATTGTTGCGCGCGAAGGCGAGCAATTCGAGCACCCGATATTCCATCTCGGTAATGCCGATCGGATGGCCGTCGATGCGGATCAGCCGCTGCATCGGATCGACCGCGAGCCGTCCGCCGCACAGGGTAGCGGGCATGTCGGCACCGCTTGCCTTGAGGCTCGACAACAGCCGCGATGCGGCCTCGTCGCTTTCCTCCGCCGACAGGACACCGGGTTGACCGAGCAGTGCCTGCTGCAATTCACCAAAGGTGACATGGGCTTCCTCGACGATCCGCAATCCCTCCTCAAACCGGCGCTTGGCGCGGTCGAGTATCGATTCCAGTTCGGCGAGCCGGGCGGAGAGCGATTCGGAAGCCATGGGTGCGTGCTGCTCCTTATTGCGGCGGCTGGGCC
>JAZKHF010000151.1:0-7063 GCA_040385545.1 Pseudomonadota bacterium | reverse complement strand
ACATCCGTCGGCGCCGCGGCATCGGGCTGCTCGGGTTTCTCCGACGAACAAGCGGCAAGCGCTAGCGAGGATATTGCCACACAGAGCGCCGTCGCGCCGATTCGACCAACCGGTTTTTGATGCACCATCTCGAAATCCCTTTTCTACCTGTCGCTTGATCTCTTTCCGTCAACTGTCCAGTTTTCTTGACGTTCCCCGACATTCCACCGAATTGCATCGCTTGCAAGCTGTCGCGTTCACAGGCCGAGCACCGTTGCGACGGCTCGATCCCATCGCCTCAGCCGCTGGTTGCGGATTTCCGGATCAAGCGACGGAACGAAGGAGCGGTCCGGCGCGCGCATCGCCGAGGCTGCAGCATCCAGAGTTGGATGAAGCCCCGCCCCCGCCGCCGCCAGCATCGCCGCGCCGATTGTGCTGCTTTCAACATTGACGGGGCGCTCCACTTCGACATCGAGCAGATCGGCAAGATCCTGCGCGAGAAAGTCGTTCGCCGCCATCCCGCCGTCGATTCTCAGGCAGGACCAATCGACCCCGTCGGCGGCAAAGGCGCGTTGCAATTCGGCAGATTGATTGGCGACTGCTTCCAGTGCCGCGCGGACCAGATGCGCGCGCGTCGATCCAAGCGTGAGTCCCAGGATCGCGCCACGCGCCTCCGGTCGCCAATGCGGCGCGCCAAGCCCTGCGAACGCAGGGACGATTTGCACGCCGCCACTATCTTCGACCGAACGAGCCAAGGCTTCACAGTCGGCCGATTCCGCCAGAAAGCCAAGTTCGTCGCGAAGCCAGCGGATCATCTGTCCAGCAACGAACAATGAGCCTTCCAGGGCATAACGCCGCTCGCCCTCGATCTGCCAAGCGACAGTCGACAATAAGCGATGCGCCGACACTGGTGGATCGATCCCCGCGTGGCTCAGGATGAAGGCGCCGGTGCCGTAGGTCGCCTTGGTATCGCCGGCATTGAAACAGGCCTGCCCGATTGCCGCTGCCTGCTGGTCCCCGGCCATACCGGCGATGGCGATCGATCGACCGAAGTGATCGGGCAAGGTGAATCCGATCGGCCCCACACAATCGACGATCTCGGGCAAGGCGAAGCGCGGTACGCCGAACAGGTCGCACATCCCCGCGTCCCAGCCGCCGCGCAAATCCATAAGCTGGGTCCGGGAGGCATTGGTAGCATCGCTGACGTGCAATCCGCCGGTAAGTTTGAAGATCAGCCAGCTTTCGACTGTTCCGACGGAAAGCCGGTCGCCGGCATCCCGGAGTGCTGGCCAATGGTCCAGTCCCCAGCCAATCTTGGTGGCACTGAAATAGGGATCGAGCAGCAGCCCGGTCGTCGACTGCACGTTCGCTTCCTGCCCGGCCTCACGCAAGCCATCGCAGATGGTTGCGGTGCGCCGGTCCTGCCACACGATCGCCGGCGCGAGCGCCTTCCCGGTCGAGCGATCCCAGAAGACGATCGTTTCGCGCTGATTGGTGATTCCAATCGCCGCCACCCGCGACGAATTTTCGCCGATCGCCTCGCGTGCGACGTCTAGCGTCAGCCGCCAGATTTCCTCCGGATCCTGCTCGACCCAACCGGAGCGCGGATAAATATTGGTGAGCTCGCGCTGAGCCATCGCACCGGTGCGACCGTCGGCATCGACCAACATCGAGCGCGTGCTCGATGTGCCTTCGTCAATGACCAATATGGCGTCGCTCATCATATCGCCTGCCAGTTAAAGCGCGTTCTCAGGCGGCATGCCAGCACCATCTGCTCGACCCGTGCCGGATCACCGGCTAGGAACGTGCGCCATGACCGACACCACAAAAGACGACCGAAACCAGGAACGGGCTGCGGGGCTGTTGCTGATCGCTGCGGCCGCCGTCGCACTGTTTCTGGCCAACTCGCCGCTGGCAGACGCCTGGCATCACCTGCTCGATGCGCCGCTCAATATCGTCTTGCCCAAAATCGGCATGCTGACGCCGCACCTGTTTGTGGCCGACGGATTGATGGCGATTTTCTTCCTGCTCGTCGGGCTGGAAGTAAAGCGCGAATGGTACGAAGGCCGATTGTCGACCCCGAGCGAGCGTCGTTTGCCGATTATCGCAGCGGCATTCGGAATGGCGGTCCCAGCCATGGTCTATCTGCTGTGGGTCGATTTCGAGCCCGGAATTCGCCGCGGATGGGCGATTCCCGCGGCGACCGACATTGCATTTGCTATCGGCCTGCTCGCCCTCCTCGGCCCAAGGGTGCCCCCGTCGATCAAACTGTTGCTGGTGACGATCGCCATCGTCGACGATATTGGCGCCGTGCTGGTGATCGCATTGGCTTACACTGCCGAACTCAATGTGGTTGCGCTTGGGGCGGCGCTGGCGCTTGCAACCGGTATGGCGGCACTCGGACAATTCGGTGTCCGCAAGCTATGGCCATTCCTCATCGGCTTCGCCCTGCTCTGGCTACTCGTGCTGGCGAGCGGGGTCCACGCAACCATTGCGGGGGTGGTGGCCGCACTGACCATTCCCCTTGGACGGGGTGAGCCCGTGTCCCCGCTGAAGCGGCTTGAGCATGCCATTCATCCGTGGGTGATGTTCGGCGTCGTGCCCTTGTTCGGGCTGGTATCGGCGGGTGTGACCATAACCGGCGGGCTGGACGCGATCGGCGAACCAATTCCAATGGGGATCCTGCTCGGGCTGTTCGTAGGCAAACAGCTGGGCGTCTTCGGCGCGATCTGGGCGGCGATCAAGCTGGGCCTCGCAACCCAGCCCTTCGGCACCAATTGGATGCAACTCTATGGCGCGGCAGTTTTGTGCGGCATCGGCTTCACGATGAGTTTGTTTATCGGTGGCCTGGCGTGGCCTGGCCGCCCCGAGCTCGTCGATGCCGCGAAAGTGGGAACCCTGGCAGGATCCTTGCTCGCGGCACTCCTTGGCTATGTCGTGCTTCGCTTTGCACATTCGTCGATTGGAAACGAGAGTGACGCCGAGCAAGCCAATCGCTTGTGGGCCGCAGAGCAAGACGATCGGGAAAGTGCGCGATGAATCGGGTCTGGTCGTTACTCATTGCCACTTCGATGATGGCCGGGTGCCAATCGATAGGTGAGACTGGGCCAGGTGACTCGCTCGACTCGGTCGCTCGCGACTATGTCCGCCTCAGCCTCGCCATCGGTGAGAAGGAGGAAGGCTATATCGACGCTTATTATGGTCCGCCGGAACTGCAGGCCGAAGCGAAAGCGGAAGCGCCCAAGCTAACGCTGCCCGAACTCGCCAGTCGAACCGACGCTTTGACCGCCCGTGTCGCGGCCCTGGCGCCGCAAGGTCCCGACTCCCGCCGCGCAGCCTTTCTCACCGCCCAACTGACCGCCGCAAGGACGCGCCTGCGCATGATCGCGGGCGAGAAATTGACCTTTGCCGACGAAGCCAAGGGGCTGTTCGGCGTGACGCCCGCCATCATGCCACTGGCGATTTACGACCCGGTATTGGCGAAGATCGAGGCGCTGCTGCCCGGCCCCGGCCCGCTGTCGGCGCGGGTCGATGCGTTCCAGAACCGCTTCACCATTCCCGCCGACAGGCTCAAACCGGTGTTCGATGCGGCCATTACGGAGTGCAAGGCACGCACGATCCGCCACATTGCGCTTCCGGCGGGCGAAAAGTTCGACATGGCCTTCGTCACCGGCAAAAGCTGGTCCGGCTATAATTATTACCTCGGCAATGCGACCAGCCGGATCGAGATCAACACCGACTTGCCGATCCGGATCAGTCGCGCGGTCGATCTGGGCTGCCACGAAGGCTATCCCGGCCACCATGTGCTCAATGCCCTGCTCGAGCAGAAACTGGTCAAGGACAAGGGCTGGGTCGAGTTTAGCGTCTATCCACTCTACTCGCCGCAGTCGCTGATCGCTGAGGGGTCAGCCAATTACGGCATCGACCTGGCGTTTCCCGGGACCGAGCGCCTCGCTTATGAAACGCGCGCGCTCTATCCGCTGGCCGGAATCCCGACCGCCGATGCCGCCCGCTACACCGAATTGCAGGATGCAATGAAGGCACTGGCCGGGGCGCGTTTCACTATCGCCAGCGATTATCTCGAAGGGCGCATCGACGAAGCGGCGGCGATCAAGCTTGCCCAGCGCTACCAATTGATCAGCGAGGCCCGCGCCAGGCAGAGCATCGCCTTCACCAAGCAATATCGGACTTATGTCATCAACTATGGCCTCGGCCAGGACATGGTGCGCGCCGATGTGGAACGGGCCGGCACGTCGCGGGAAGCGCGCTGGAAGCGCATGGAGCAATTGCTCAGCGAACCAACCCTGCCCAGCGATCTGAAGCAATAGATGCGCTGCTACTGGGACGAGGCACAACGGGCCCATGTTCCGGCACTGGAATTCTTCAACGGCGGACTTCATCCGGCGGCCGACCGGCCCGACCGCGCCGAGGCGATCCTAGCGGCGATCGGGCCAACCGAGGCGGCGACTCGGCATGGCGACGAGGCGATCCTCCGCGTCCACGGTGCGGATTATTGCGCCTTCCTCGAAAGCGCCCATACCGACTGGCTGGCGGCGGGGCGGACCGGCGATGCCTTTCCCTACGCCTTCCCGACGGTCGGGCGGCGGCCACTCGCCCTCAATCGGATCGACGCGCGGCTCGGCCAGTACAGCTTCGACACCGCCACCCCGATCGGCCCCGGCACCTGGACCGCGACCCGCGCCGCCGCCGACACCGCGCTGTCGGCGCTCGATGCCGTGCTTGGCGGAGATCGCGCCGCCTTCGCCTTGACCCGGCCGCCGGGGCACCATGCCGGGTCGGATTATTGCGGCGGCTATTCCTACCTCAACCATGCCGCCATCGCCGCCGAAGCCGCGCTTGCGGCGGGCCGGAAGCGGGTCGCGATCCTCGATGTCGACTATCACCACGGCAACGGCACGCAGGATATTTTCTATGGCCGCGCCGACGTCGCTTACGCCTCGATCCACGCCGATCCGGTGACGGACTATCCCTATTATTGGGGACATGCCGACGAGCGTGGTAGCGGCGAAGGCGAGGGAGCCAACCTCAACCTGCCGCTTCCGCGTGGCACCGACTGGGCCGGTTATCAAACCGCGCTGGACAAGGCGCACGACTGGATCGGGCGGTTCGAAGCGGAGCTGCTGATCGTCAGCTACGGCGCCGACACCTACGCCGGCGACCCGATCAGCCACTTCAAGCTGGAAACCCCCGACTATCGCCCCATGGGCAACGCGATCGCGGCACTCGGATTGCCGACAGTGATCGTGATCGAAGGCGGTTATGCGGTCGACGCGCTGGGTGCCAATGCGGCAGCGCTTCTAAGCGGCTTCTAAAGCTTCTCGGTCAGCTCCGGGACGATCTTGAACAGGTCGCCGACCAGGCCGATGTCGGCGACCTGGAAGATCGGGGCGTCCTCGTCCTTGTTGATGGCGATGATGGTCTTCGAATCCTTCATCCCCGCGAGATGCTGGATCGCGCCCGAAATGCCGATCGCGAGATAGACTTCGGGGGCGACGATCTTGCCGGTCTGTCCGACCTGGTAATCGTTGGGGGCATAGCCGGCATCGACCGCGGCGCGGCTGGCACCGACGCCAGCACCGAGCTTGTCGGCAAGCGGATCGATCAAAGCGTGGAACTGCTCGCTACTGCCGAGCGCGCGGCCGCCCGAAACGATGATCTTGGCGCTGGTCAGCTCGGGCCGCTCGGACTTGCTTAGCTCGGCCGAGACGAACGAGGACTTGCCCGACGATGCACCCGCATCGACCGCTTCGACCGTCCCGCTGCCTCCCGACGCCGCCACCTTTTCGAACGCGGTGCCGCGCACGGTGATGACCTTCTTAGAATCCTTCGACTTGACCGTGGCGATGGCATTTCCGGCATAGATCGGGCGGGTGAACGTATCGCCGCCCTCGACCGACATGATGTCCGAAATCTGCATTACGTCGAGCAGCGCCGCGACGCGCGGGGCGATGTTCTTGCCGGTAGTGGTCGAGCTGGCGAGGAAGGCGTCATGATCGGCCATGAGCGCGACCGCGATCGGTGCGACGTCCTCGGCCAATTGATGCTCGAGATGGGCCGAATCCGCGACATGGACCTTGCCCGTGCCGGCGATCTTCGCGGCTGCCTCCGCAACCCCGCCGACGCCCGATCCGGCGACGAGCAAATGGACTTCGCCCAATAAAGCGGCAGCAGCGACGGTGGCGAGGGTGGCGTCTTTGACGGCGCTACCGTCATGTTCGACGAGGACCAGGGTTTTCATCATCTTCCTCTCAAGAAGCGTTTGTCCTGAGCTTGTCGAAGGACTGCTTTTCTTCAAACATCAGAAACAAGGACAGCCCTTCGACAAGCTCAGGGCGAACGGAAATGGGTTACTTGGCAACTCCCATTGCCTTCAATTTGGTGACCAGTTCATCGACCGAGGCGACCTTGATCCCGCCGCTGCGCTTGGGCGGTTCGACGACCTTGAGCGTCTCCAGCCGGGCCGCGACGTCGACGCCATAATCGCCCGGCGACTTGGTCGCGAGCGGCTTGGACTTGGCCTTCATGATGTTGGGCAGGCTGGCGTAACGCGGCTCATTCAAGCGAAGATCGGTGGTGACGATCGCCGGGGTGGCGAGCTTCAGCGTCTCGAGCCCCCCATCGATTTCGCGGGTCACATGAAGGTTGCTGCCATCGACCTCGACCTTGGATGCAAAGGTCCCCTGCGGCCAGCCGAGCAGGGCGCCGAGCATCTGCCCGACCTGGTTGGCATCGTCGTCGATCGCCTGCTTGCCGAGGATCACGAGGCCCGGCTGTTCCTCGTCGACCACGCCCTTCAGGATCTTGGCAACGGCAAGCGGTTCGACGTCTTCATCGCACTGGATCAGGATTGCACGGTCGGCGCCCATGGCGAGCGCGGTTCGCAACGTTTCCTGCGCTTTGGCCGGGCCGACCGATACGGCGACGATCTCGGTCGCGGCGCCCTTTTCGCGCAGGCGGATGGCTTCCTCGACCGCGATTTCGTCGAACGGATTCATCGACATTTTGACGTTGGCGAGATCGACGCCGCTGCCGTCCATCTTGACCCGCGGCTTGACGTTATAAT
>JAZKHF010000150.1:0-2367 GCA_040385545.1 Pseudomonadota bacterium | reverse complement strand
AAAGCGACCACCGCTTCAAAGCTTTCATACGGATGGTGGATGATGAAATCCTTGGCGCGGATCGCCGCGAAAATATCGCCGTCATGCTCCAGGATTCGCTCGGGAAAGCGCGGGCTGTAGGGCGAAAATTTCAATGCCGGAAGGTCGGTCTCGACCAGTTGGGCAAGGTCGGCGATCCCGATCAACCCGCCACTTTCGGTTACCAGCGCCGAAGCCGCCCGAGTGCCCTCACGCACCAGCGCCTCTACTTCTGGCGGCGTATCATCGTCGAATTCGATTCGAATAACCCGTCCGCGCCGTCGCCGCTGGATCGCCGAGCGGAAATACCGCACCAGATCCTCGGCCTCGTCGTCAACCTCGATGTCGCTGTCGCGCAAGATACGGAAGGCGCCGTCGGCGACCTTCGTGAAGCCGGGAAATATCTGGTCGAAATGGGCAATGATCGCCGCCTCGATGGCGATGAATCGAATCGACTTCCCGCCACCCGGCAGCGCAATGAAACGAGACAGGGTCGACGGGATCATCAGCAATTCGGTCAATTGCGTGCGCTTGCGCCCGCGCGCCAGGCTGAACACCAGGCTGAACCCGCCATTGGGAATGAATGGGAACGGATGCGACGGATCGATCGCCTGTGGGGTCAGAACCGGCAGAATTTGTTCGCGGAAATGCTTCGTCAGCCAAGCGCCTTCCGCAGCCGACAGCTGGTCGGCGGTGACAACTTGGAGCCCATGTTCGGCCAGCGCCTCGCGAAGTACCATCCATTCCGCCTGCTGCGCCACCACCAGTGCGTCGGCCTGTGCCGCGATCGTATCGAGCTGCTGGGTCGGGGTCCGACCATCGATCGAAAGATCCTCGATCCCGCGCAATTGCTGGCCCTTGAGCCCGGCCACGCGGGTCATGAAAAATTCGTCGATGTTCGATCCGGAAATCGACAGGAACCGCAATCGCTCCAGCAAAGGATGCGCCGGATTGGTAGCCTCCTCAAGCACCCGCCGGTTGAACGCCAGCCACGACAATTCGCGATTGAAATAGCGCTCGGCAGGGCTCCTTGGAGCAGTCACGCCGCGCCGCGCTGGTCGATAATCCCGGCCAGCCCAAGCGCCCGGCGGATGGTCGGCAAGGTCAGCCGCGCACGCTCGGCAAAGGCGTGACGATCGATTGCCTCGACCACACGCTCGGCGGTCACATAATCGCGGTGCACGCGCTGGGTGATGAAACGAAGCGCCTCGTCGGAAATATGCAGTCCACGGTCGGCGAATAAGAGACTGATGAGCGATCCGAACAAGACATCGTCGGGCTCGTCGATCCGGGTAATTGGCGTCACCGCCAGTCGGGTCCGAAGGTCGGGCAGATCGACTTGCCACGGTGCCGCGCCGTCGGTGATCATGACCAGCGGCTTGCCCGTTTCCTGCGCCTGGTTCCAGGCATGGAACAATTCTTCCTCGTCATGGCGCTCGGACTGGTCGAACAATCGTCCCCCGACCCGATTGACGAAGCCGCGCGCCAGCAGCGACCGGCCGGAGCGGCGTGGACCGGTCAGGATCGTCGCCTTGACCGGCCACATGGCCCAACCCCGAAAATGATCGAACGCCGCGCGATTGGCGTCACTCAGGATGAAGCGGCGATCCTCCCCGACCTGGGCCCAGTCGAGCGGAAGCGCGATCTGGTCGGCCTGCCTCATTGTGCGCCGGCGGGCTGCTGGCTGTTGTCGGGTGGATTCTGGGGTCCGATCGTTGGCGCCGGCGCGACCGGCGGCGCGACTCGCGGCGTGACTCGCAAGGTGCCGCCGACATCGATCACCGACCATCCGCGGGCCGACATCGCGGTCGCAAGCCCCTGCGGTTCACCGCGATAGGTAACCAGCAGCAGTGACCAGCCGCCAATCGCGGTGCTCCGCGGCGATACCGCGTCCACACCGGCAATCGACCGGATCGCACCGAACGAGGATGACAGGCCGGCTTCGTCGCGGGTCAGGATCTGCAGCTGGATAACGCGCGCCGGGACGGTTGCCTTTTCCTCGACGATTTCCTCTTCGACCGGCGGCGGCGGTTCGGCGATGATCAGGCTTGGATCGCGCGGCAGATTGCCGGACGCGAGTGCCGCGACGAACAAATCGTCCATCCGCGCCACGCCCTCGGCCATCATCCGGGGAATATCGTCGCTGTCCTTGGCCGTCAGTTCGAACCCGCCCAGAATGGTGCCGTCCGGCCCGTGCCGCCCGATGAACCGCGCAACCGCCGGTCCGCCAGGATATTCGCGGTGCAAGGAGGCTTCGGCGACCAAAATGTCGGCCGCGCCGTAATAATCGATGATGTTGCGCCACCACCCGCGCCCCGGGCGCGCGGTCTGGGCGGCGTTGATCAGCAA